>CAZRJZ010000083.1:0-6636 GCA_964600465.1 uncultured Rickettsiales bacterium | reverse complement strand
CCAGATCGTCGCGGAAGGTGACATCCAGCGACCAATGCATGCTTTCGACGCTCCAGTGTGTCCGCACGCTCGCAAGGATTTTTGCGGCATCGGGTGGTAGCGAGCTAATTCTGTCAGGGGGTGAGGAAGCGAGCTGCAATCTATTCGACATCGATCTTGAAATATGTCATAAATGGCCTATTCAAGGTTAGTATTATGGCAATTAGTTCATTTTCGGCAGCGAAGCTAATATGCGAGCAAGGCAGCTGGCGCGTAACTAATCTCGTTTTGCAAAAAGTCCTCTACATAAATCAGATGTTATTCATGGGTAAAAACAATGGTGAGCGTTTAGTAGATGCTTCATTTGAGGCGTGGGACTACGGCCCTGTCGAACCTAATTTGTATCGCAAGGTTTGTTTATTCGGTAATAAACCTATTCAAGACATTTTTTTTGTTGCAACTCCACCAGTTACTTCACCAGAATTTATTGCAATTCAGGAAGGGTGTCGTTTTTTACTGAATCGAAAACCCGGCGAGTTGGTAGCGTTGACACACTGGGAACAAGGAGCATGGGCTAGAAATTATGTCGCCGGACACAAAGGAACTCCCATCCCAGACGACCACATCATTGCCGAGTACAGGGCACGGATTGCTTCATGATGCTCTCGTCAAAAGCTTAGCCGCCGTTCCCGCCACAAAAACCGATATAACTGCAGCAACACTTGAAGGGCAGCTTCAGGCCGAAAGAGATGGGCGACGGGAAGAGCGGTTCTTCTGGATTCTCCTTTGCGCCATTTTATTTGATTGCATTGCATTACCTAATATTGGATGGGCATGCGTGCCAGTTTTCTTGTTGGAATTGATTTTGCTGATCGCACTAGCAGGTTGGCTTGGAGTAGACCATGTAGCCGTCTTGTTACAACGTGTATTTCATCGATACCTTCCAAAAACGCCTGATGTACCTTCCGACAACAAAAAACCATGACCCCCGAATCCGCCCCGCCTGAAGAACGTCCCCTGATCGAGCATTTTACGGAACTGCGCCGCTGCCTGATGCGCGCATTGATCGCCTACGCGCTGGCGGTGTTGTTATGCTATCATTACGCTGCCGATATTTACGCCTTTCTGGTAAGACCGTTAGCGGAATCCTTCCCGGATCCCACCTCCCGCCGCATGATTTATACGAGCCTGATCGAAGCGTTTTTTACCTACCTCAAACTTGCCATGTTCGCGGGTTTCATCCTCGCGTTCCCGGTGATTGCCACGCAAGTCTACCTGTTTCTGGCGCCAGGACTTTATAAGCGCGAGCGCAAACTGCTTATTCCTTATCTTATTGCTGCCCCAGCGCTTTTCTTGTGCGGCGCCGCATTATGCTATTACGGCATTTTTCCCGTAGCCTGGAAGTTTTTCTTAAGCTTCGAGACGCCGCCCATGGATAACACAAGCGCGCTCTCTATTCAGCTGGACGCGAAGGTGAGCGAGTATTTAGGGCTGGTGACGCATTTACTGCTTGCCTTTGGCCTCTCGTTTCAATTGCCGGTGATCATGGCGTTGCTAACGCATTTTGGCCTGGTGCACGCCGCCGCCTTCGCGCAAGGAAGGCGCTATGCGGTTGTAATTATTGTGGCAGTGGCCGCCGTTATTACGCCGCCGGACATTTTTAGCCAGGTGGCTCTGTCGGTGCCAATCTATGTGCTTTATGAATTATCCATTCACTGCTGCCGGTGGATTGAGCATCGGCAGAAAAACGCTACCGCCTTAGAGCCATAAGGCGAATCTCCCAGGTTACCGGCAGGCCGGAGGCCTCCCCGTAATGCTCCGCGTAATAGTGCTGCGCCGCTTCAAACAAGGAGGGCGCGGTGAGTCCCCGCCTTCGGTCGATACGCTTATTGGTGGCGCCAATGGCCTTTAATGCGTGCATCAGAGCATTTAAATCGGGGTAATGCTCCCTATCCACTACCGTTTTGGCATCTTCCACCGTAAAACCCGCACTGGCAGCCTCTTGCGCCAGCCTCTGCGCACACGGAAATTCACTCACCCTTTCCGGCTCATTGAGCGCCGTAAAGGCGCCTCGCAACTCCTGCAAAGTAGCACGCGTAAAAGTAGCGAGCGCCACAACCCCTTGAGGCCGAAGAACGCGTGCGCATTCTTGCAATACTGCTCTCGGATCTTTTGCCCATTGCAGCATGAGGGAGGAAAAAACCGCATCTGCGCACGCCTCTTTAAAGGGTATTTGCGCCGCATCAGCCACAACGCAGGGAATAGCGTAACGCAAATGCGTTTCGGCACACATAGTCTGCGCCCGATCCAGCCCTATGCAACGCCAGTTTTTACCCTTCTCCACCGCTACCAGCGGCATTGTGCCGCAACCAAGATCCAGCACGAAAGCATTGTCTGGAATATAGCGGACTGCTAAACCCGCCGCTTCCGACAGCACCCGACGCTGCACATGCGCATGCCAGGCGTATTGCGCGGCGGCCTGCCCAAAATCCGTGCTCAAAGCACGCGCATCAAACACCGCAGAACTCCTCTATCCATTGCTTTACGGAATCAGGATCATGCCAGTGCGGTGCATGCCCACTTCCGGGCATCATCACCTGCCGCGCATTTGAGAGGCGCTGCTTAAAAAGCGCTGCCTGCCTGCAGTCGACCACTGCATCCGCGCTGCCATGAATCAGCAGGGTTGGCGGAAAATCGGAGAAATCTATTGCACGGCAGCTTAACGAAGCAAGCTCCTCCAGCCATAATAGCCAGTTATGCGCTTTCAAACGCTCGCGGCTGGCTTGCAAATATTGCTTCACACGGCTGGCTTGCGTATCTCCTTGCGCCACCAGCAAATGCCCTTTGGTAAGGGTACGCTCCGGGTTCGTGGCAAAATTATCGCGGAATCGCGCGTAGGTATGCGTGCCCATCCCTACATGAAAATCCGTGGTCTGGACAAACTGGTAAGGCACGCCAATCAGCACCAGGCGCTTTGGCTTCAACCAGCCCCTGGCGATAGCCTGCACCGCCATGCGCCCTCCCATTGACCAGCCGATTATGATGTCTGCCTGTTGCGCTTCGTCGCAAATGGCAAGCAAGGCCGGATCAATCGGCGCGTGCGCGGGATAATCTATATGCCGCGCGTTCGGCGCAACCTCGCGCAAGGCATCATGGGCCTGCCCCCAGCCGCTCAAAGTAATGGCGCGCATAACACCTCTTCCCTCACCGCTTCTGCCAATGCCTCCACGTGAGATTGCTCATGCAACGCGCTGAAAGTAATCCGTAAGCGAGCCGTATCCGGCGGCACGGTTGGAGGACGGATGGCATGCACCAGAAACCCTCTTACTGCAAGCGCCTGAGAAGCTTTAAGCGCCGATTCGCTCTGCCCTACGATAAGCGGTACAATGGCGCTTTGCGCTTCCGGCAACCCAAGCATCCCGGTAAACATTTTGGCATATGTCAGCGGCTTGACGCACAATTCCGTCTCACGCTCCATAATGCGTAAACTTGCAATGGAAGCCGCCAGAGTGGCAGGCGGAAGCGCCGTTGAAAAAATAAGGCTGCGCGCGGCGGATTTTAAATAATCCGTCACCGCCTTATCTGCGCAGATATAGCCGCCATAACTGCCAGCCGCTTTGGAGAGCGTGCCTAAAATAACATCCCCTAATCCCTGAGCACCGGAGGCTGAATGCTGAATGCTATGCGCTGTATCCACCATCAGCCAGGCATCATACTCACGAGCCAGAGCGGATAATTCAGGCACTGGCGCACGGTCACCGTCCATGCTAAAAATGGACTCGCTAAGCAGCAGGCAGTTGGCGTGCTCGGCACGGTGGGCCTTTAGAATCTCACGGCAATGATTGAGGTTGTTATGCGCATACCGGTAGAGCGTGGCGCCGGAGAGCTTGGCTGCGTCCAGCATGCACGCATGGATGAGTTTATCCGCCACAATCACGTCCGCATGTTGTACAAGCGCTGGAATAACGCCAATGCTTGCCATATATCCGCTGCCAAAAACGCAGGCGCTTTGTGTGCCGTGCATTTGCGCCAGCAAGGTCTCCAGCTCATCATAAAGCGGGTGATTGCCGGTAATCAGGCGCGAGGCACCAGCGCCCGTACCATATTTTTCCAGCGCTGCCCTGGCCGCTTCAATCACTTCCGGATGGTGGGATAACCCCAAATAATCATTGGAGCTGAAGGAGATATAATCTCTGCCCTCCATATGGACATAAGCGCCTGCCTTGGGCGTATAAATGCGCAACGTACGGCGCTGATGTTTTGCCTCAAGGAGTTGCAGTTTTTGGGCAGCGATAGTATGCAGGGATGGCATGGTGGATGAAATTCCGTTCATTCTTCGAAGATAATAGATTTACTTTTTGTGCAGTATCCTGTCATCTCTTATCGTATTAATGTATTTCTTCATTACATAAGGATCCCCCATGGTTGGTAATATACATCACACTATTCGCCATGATTGGCAAAAAACTGAAATTCAGTCTCTGTTCGCGCTACCTTTTAACGATCTCCTCTTTCGTGCCCATACCATCCACCGCGCCAACCATGCCCCCAATGCCGTACAGGTGAGCACATTGCTTTCTATTAAAACCGGTGGTTGCGCCGAGGATTGCGCGTATTGCCCACAAAGCGCGCATTTCGATACGGGTGTAAAAGCCGATAAACTCATGGAAAAAGACGCTGTACTCGCCGAAGCCAAACGCGCGCGCGACGCTGGTGCCTCGCGCTTTTGCATGGGCGCGGCATGGCGAGCCCCCAAAGACCGGGATATTGAAAAACTGGCAGGTATTATTGAAGGCGTAAAACATTTAGGCCTGGAAACCTGCGCCACCCTCGGCATGCTGGAGCAACACCAGGCGGAGCGCTTAAAGCAGGCGGGGCTGGATTACTATAACCACAACCTGGATACGTCTGAGGAATTCTACGATAAAATCATCACCACCCGCACCTATCAGGATCGGCTGGACACGCTGGAGCGCGTGCGCGCAGTAGGCATGAATGTGTGCTGCGGCGGCATTGTGGGAATGGGCGAAGCGCCGGAAGACCGCGCCGGACTGCTGCACACGCTTGCCACCCTGCCGAAACACCCCGAAAGCGTGCCTATTAACCTGCTTGTGCAAGTGGAAGGCACCAAATTGCACGGCGCGCCCACGCTTGACCCGCTGGATTTCGTGCGCACCATCGCGGTGGCGCGCATTCTCATGCCTGCTTCCTTTGTGCGGCTTTCGGCTGGGCGGGAGCAAATGACGGATGAACTGCAAGCCTTATGCTTCTTTGCCGGAGCCAACTCCATTTTCTACGGTGAAAAACTCCTCACCACCGACAACCCGGATACAGACAAAGACCAGGCATTGTTTGAGCGCTTAGGCCTGTATAAAATGGAAAGTACCGTAGCGTCAGATACCGTGGCGGCGTGATATCCATTACTTCAAATTGCGGTAAAAATTTTCATGGTTGCCGAGCGTTTTACTTCAGCGGAAAGCGCCAACTGGAAAGCCGGGAATCCAGATGGAAGACACCTTCGCATGGATCACTTCCGTTAAGATTCCCATAAGTTAAGTCCTTACAAGCCAACTCTTGACGTGCGGTAGGTATAAGAACATCCTTGCAAGCAATGCACTCGCATGAGATGATGCAGCCATAATATAAACTTGGTTACCCTCACCCGCTTTGCTTTGCCGACACAAAGCGGCAGCTTCCCTCTCCCTTAAAGGCAGAGGGGTAGGGTGAGGGTCGCTTGCGTGACCCATTAGGTTGACCAAATTTATTTATACCTATCGCACGTCACAGCCATTATTTGCATGACACTTGCCCTCTTAAGCCCCAACGCGCCTGAAAAAGACGCACTCCCTTATCGCCAGCCTCCGGCCAACGTAGAAGCGGAGCAGGCACTGCTCGGAGCGCTCTTAGTCAATAACGAGGCGCTCCATGCCATAGGCGATCAGATTGCCGCACAGCATTTCTTTGAGCCGGTGCATCAGCGCATTTTTGAAGCCGTTCAGAAATTCCATGACCGCGGACTCATCGCCAATCCCGTCACATTAAAGCACTACTTCGACCAGGACGAAGCGCTCCTGACCCTTGGCGGAGGAAGTTATTTGGTCAAACTGGCGGGCACTGCCATTCATGTCATTAACGTCAGCGATTATGCCAAGAGTATCTACGACCTCGCCTTAAAACGCCGGTTAATCGGCATTGGCGAAGAAGTCGTTAACCAGGCGTATGCGCCGGATATCGACGCAGCCGCCTCTCAAATGATTGAACAGGCAGAGCAGAAATTATTCTTACTTTCATCGGAAGGCTCAGGAGACAAAGGGTTTCAATCCATACGTTCTTCGCTTGCCGCCGCCGTTACCCGCGCTGAAAGCGCCTTTCGTAATTCCGGACGCATTACCGGCGTGGATACGGGGCTTACCGACCTCAACGAAATGCTTGGCGGCATGCAGCGTTCGGATTTAATCATTCTGGCGGCACGCCCCTCCATGGGGAAAACGGCGCTTGCCACCAATATCGCCTTCAATGCCTGCCGCAGTTTTGCGGAAGAAGCCAAAAGCAAGGGGCTTTCTGCCAAAGAAACCAAGAGCGTTGGCTTTTTCTCGCTTGAAATGTCTGCAGAACAACTCGCCACGCGCCTGCTTGCGTCGGCTTGCAGTATTGCAT
>CAZRJZ010000082.1:0-6637 GCA_964600465.1 uncultured Rickettsiales bacterium | reverse complement strand
TTTATCGCGCTGTGCGTGAAATTAACACGTATCGATGGCCAGCTCACGCGGGAAGAATATCTGGCCTTCTATGAAACCTTTGCTTTCTCGGACGAAGATTGCCCTAAACTACGGCAATTATTTGCACTCGCCTGGAAAGACACCGCCGCGCATACGGTATACGCCCGACAAATGATGTATCTCTATCCAGAGCGGAAGAAGCTGCATCTAAAAGTGCTGGAGCGCCTATGTCAAATTGCCGCGGCGGGGGGCGCGCCAAACAGGCAGACATTGGAATTCGTGCATGACACAGCACGGATTTTCGGCCTAAGCCGCCGCGAATTGGGAGTGCTGCTGGAGCGTTATATCCACGCCAGCGCGCCACCCCCTCATGCGGTACTGGGAGTCTCACCTTCTGCCAAGCCGGATGAAATTAGGGCGCGTTACCGTGTTTTAATGCGCCGCTACCACCCTGATAGAGTAATGGCCACGGCGCGTTATCCGGAAACACTGGCGCTGGCAATTAGCAAATCATCCGCTATTAACGAGGCATACAGGCAGCTGATGAGCGTGAAGACAAAGCAAGCACATCTGCAATCCGTGGCATCGTAAAGCAAATTTTCTTTTGGTTAGAATCATACTAATTCGCAATCAATTATTGGTTGCGTTACGCTGGCTGCGCCGCGTAAAACCGCCGCTTTCGGCGACGGTTTTGAATACCATTTCTTGATGTATTGATCGAGAAATGGTATCAGATAGCATCCTGAAGAAAAAACCTTGCGGGAGGCGCAAAGCGCTCAGCAATACCCTCCTGGATGACGATACGGCTATATCCTGGAACTACTTTATACTCTTGCGGCGGGTGATCGTTTTCATAGATGGTCAGAGCGCCAATGCGCGTTAAAAAACGAAAGCCTTCAGGAACAGGCTCATCATTTGGCTTAATAATATGGCTTACATATTCCCGGGGATCGCCCTTAAACCCAACTTTATCCGCAGCCCTCATGGCTTCTGTAAAGTATATGGGCACATTGTGGTGTAAGTAAAAATATCCTCCGGTTCTGTACCACCCAACTGGGGCATCCATTAGCACGGCATGGACAGACTTATCTGAAAGATAGAGGTAACTATCCAGTATTTCATCGCGTTTATATAATGGTTCCGGGAAATAAATAAATTTTTCCCCGAAGATTCCGTTTTCCATTCCAAGGCCGGAAAAGGCAATGACAAATAAAACGCACTGCCATATTTTGCTCCTACGCTCCCATAACCCTTTTACGCGTTCAGACGCTACCGAACCTGCAATAGTCAGTAATAAGGGAATCACAACAAAAATAGCGCGATATTGTTTATTGGCGGGTATGGAGTGAGTAATCAAAAGCAACGCTACCAACGCCATTGGAAGCCATAATTTTTTACGCAAAGGCCATGCAAATATGTAGGCCGCCGGCAACAGCCAAAACGAGGCGAACACGAGCATAATTAAGTACCACACGAACACGCGGTCGCTACCTGCTTCCAAGACCTCGTTTCTATAGGCGTAGGTATAGTAATTGTGATAGGAAATGAACCACTGTCCCAACGTAATATAATCCACAAATCCCACAAATAGCAGAGTGATAGCTGCACCAACAACGACCCGGTATGTATCTGCACGGGGATAATTAAAAAGCACCGCAATACCAACTAACGCAGAAAGAGGAGCGTATTGCATGCGCAATGCCCCTACAAGCGCCAATGCCATACCAAGAAGATAAGACCTCCAACCAGATGTCCGGGTAACATAAAGGGCAAGCGCGGCCATGAATATGCTTGCCGCCACCACTTCTGTAAATGAACGCGGTGCAAAATAGATCAGCTCGTACCAAACACAGATCAGGAAAGCGGTAACACGCCCCGCTCGCTCTGACACAAGATTGCGCGCAATAACATAACCGGAGACAATCATTGTGCTCGCGATCAGGCAGAGCACGCCGCGAATAAAAGGTATGTAATAGAGCGGACTATCAATAGCGAGCCATTTGAACGGAAAGAGGACAGAACTTAAGAAAAAAGAGAATATCCACGACCTGGCCCCATAAGAATAATCCCATGGCACATACCCATAGCCAAAGACTACCCGATGCGCTTGCTCCATATAGCACAGCAATTCATCCGGATAATGGGAGGTGCCATTAACAATACCGAAGACTATTCTTAATATGAACCCTGCTATGAAAAGCAGATAAATGCCCGGCCATAAGGCTTCAGATCGACTCTGCGGTAATTTCTCCCCTGCGTAACCAGTAGGAGATTCAGCAGGAGTTTTTCTCAAATTTAAAAACATATGTTCAACAGCGCAAGAATCTACCCGATTGTGGTAAGCACAACATATTTAGGCCGGTGCTTGGTTTCCTGGTAAATACGGCCAATATATTCACCCATCAGACCCAACATAAACCACTGCACCGCCTGCGAGGCAACCACAATAAACGCCAGACTGGCCCAGCCGCGTACCGTATTTTCGGTTAAGTACACAATGAGAATATAGGCCAAAATTAGTGAGCTTAAAAACAGCATAAACAACCCGAGATAAAAGCCGATGCGCAGGGGCCGGTTAGAAAATCCGGTAATGCCATCCAACGCCAGCTTTATCATTTTCTCCAATGTATAATGCGTTTCTCCGGCAAAGCGCCTATCCCGCTCATACGGCAGCGCCACCTGCCGAAACCCCACCCATGCCACCATACCGCGCATATAGCGCGCCGTTTCAGGCATGGCCTTGAGCGCATCAACCACTTTGCGGCTAATAAGGCGAAAATCCCCGGTGTCACGCGGCATGGGCACATCGCTCATCCGGTCGAGAAGTTTGTAAAAGAGGCTGGCGCTGGTGCGCTTAAACCAGGTCTCCCCTTCGCGCCTGCTGCGTTTTCCGTAGACGACCTCTGCTCCCGCATCCATTTGCTGCATCATTTGCGGCAATAATTCCGGAGGATCCTGCAAGTCTGCATCAATAATCAGCACTCGCTCCCCACGGCACGCATCCAGCCCGGCGGTAAGCGCCATGCCGTGACCGAAATTGCGAGAAAAACAAATGCCACGCACATGGGGATCCCTGGCATGCAACTCATCAATCATTTCCCAGGTACGATCCCGCGAACCATCATTGACCAAAATAATTTCATAACCCCGTTCGGCGTACGGATGGCAGGCGGCGCTTAAGCGCCGGTATAGCTCTGCAATGGAATCTTCTTCGTTATAACAAGGAACAATAACGGAAAGTAGAGGGATTGATGTCATGCGTTATTTTAAGGAGCGCTTACGCTTACGCTCCCACTCCCATGCAGTGGCGATGATGCTATGAATATCCGAATGTTGCGGACTAAAGTCAAGCAATGCCCTGGCCTGGCTATTATCCGCCACCAACTCCGGCGGGTCGCCTTCGCGCCGCGGCCCATACCGCACATCCAGCCGCCGCCCCGTCAGCTTTTCCACGGCGCGGATAATTTCTTCAATGGAGGCACCCTTGCCTGTGCCAAGGTTTAGAATACGCATCCCCCCTTGCGTTAATCCATGCTCCATGGCTTTTACGTGAGCGATTCCTAAATCAGTGACGTGAATATAATCACGGACACAGGTTCCATCCCGTGTGGGGTAATCTTTCCCGTTCACATTAAAAGGCCTACCTTCCCTCGCTGCGCGCAACGCCAGAGGAATCAAATGGGTCTCCGGCTCATGCATTTCACCGGATTCTCCTTCCGGGTCTGCGCCAGACGCATTAAAGTAGCGCAGAATCATGGCGTTTAGTTGGTATGCATTCGCTGCATCCGCCAGCATCAGCTCTACCATCCATTTGCTTTTCCCATAAGGACTGATCGGCGCACAAACCATGTTTTCCCTAATAGGAACACTCTCCGGTATTCCATGCACTGCGCAGCTGCTGGAAAATACAATTGTATTCAATGCCTGAGCGCGCATCGCCTGTAACAGTGAAAGCGTTCCGGAAACATTATGCTCAAAATAAAGATAAGGATCGCTAACCGATTCACCCACGCTTATAAGCCCTGCAAAATGCAGCACGGCAATGGGATTATGGCGATTGATAACGCCAGAAATACCGTCTGTATCACGCAGATCGCACTGTTCCAACGGCCCCCACTTCACCAACTCCTTGTGCCCGGTGCTTAAATTATCCAGCGTTACCGGGACATACCCGGCGTTTGCCAAGGCTTTGCAGGCATGACTCCCGATATACCCCGCCCCACCCGTGACGAGCACGCTGCCTTTACCCTGATTCATGTTCATGGCAACCGCTTCTCCCCCGTTTTCCATACTGCAAAACGGCACCGCGACGTTAGCATTCCTCTTTCCGGCAAAGTACAATAATCTATAACGCGTACCATGCGGTAATCTTTCAACGCCTGGTTAACGCTTTCATCCTGCCTTAAAAAGGCCAAAATATCCACATTATCCGGCAAACTGCGTTGCTTAAAACTAGTATCGACAATGATAACGGGCAGCGGTGTTCTATCCAGCGCCAGAAGTATTTTTTTACGTAGCATTTCTCTTACAAAATCTGCCCCAGGGCTTTGCCCATGCGCCATTAGCCACGGCAGAGGCCACAAATAGTCGAAGCCAAAGACATGGGAAGGCGGACCAGGTAATTGCGCAATATTGGTGCCCCAGAGCGAGGTAGAAAAAAGGATGAATTCCTGCTCCGCCGCCTCCCTTAATTCCTCGGAAAGCCCTTCCGGAAGATGATGATAATTACTTGGATAACCGTAATAGTAAGTATTTTTAATATCGGTATAAAGCGCGCTAATGCTTAAGCTTGCCGTAATTACGATAACGGCCGCGGAGACAATCAGGATTTCTTTCTTCTCTCGCGTCCTGACACCTTCGGAAAAAACAACTAACGTGTGACAGCATAAAAAGATAAGCGGCACTAAGAGGAGATAGAGCGTATATGTCCATCCGCCGTTGAGCCAAAACACACACGCGCCCACCAGCAAGAATACCATAAAGCTCGCAGAGATTTTACCGTAGCGCCGGTATTGAAGAATATAAAGACCCAGCCACGGAACCACGCATGTGAAAAGAATAAGAAACTTATAGGCTGGAGGGTTATAAATCAGCGGATACACAAGCCTTGCCAAGGGCGCCACTTCTGATAAATACGCCGGAAAAACGGCGTACACACACGCAAGGTATGTAGCGCAAGCCAGTGTCACCACCAGCACTGGAGCGGAAAATAATTTCGTCTTCCAGCTTGTATCCGAAGGACCGGTAAACAGCTGAAGAATGAGGAAAAATATTAAATTATAAGGTTTTATCAAAAAACCGGCCATCGCCGGTAATAGGTAGGCCGTCCTTGGCCGGATTCCCAACAGCATCTGTACCATCCAGGGAAGAGCAAATATAAAAAGAAGATGTTCACGGTCACCGTAGGCCATACACATGGCAGGCAACAAAAAAATCACAAAAAGAGATGCCGCAGCATACATACGCTGCTTAGGAAGAGCCAAATCCGTTGCTTTTAGGCCTCTTACCACCAGGTAGCTACTAAGCGCGCATAGCAGCGCGGTTAATCCGTGCAACGCCATAGCGGCAGGAAGCTGCACATATTTTACAAATGCGGCAGGGAGGACATAAAGAACTATCACCAGCGGCGGATTCATCTCCACCCACCGCTCATACATACCCCCTTCTTGGAGCATGCGCAGCCCATACTGCACAAGATTCCGGGTATCGTTGCCAAGCGCTACAAAAAATGTTTCTAAAAAGCCGACACAAAGCGCTAAGGCAATTGAACAATAAAATAAGAGCGTTGAGTAAGACCGCATTCTTTTCCGTTAATTAAACTACAGACTTCAGCTCATCCGTCCTGGAAGGAGGACGGAGAAACGCAACAACTCCAACATTTTTTCTTGGTTTAAGAAATAACAGGTTTATACCCTTACGCAACCGCGCATTGAACAAAATCGTTAAGAGGAACCCCTTTATGCTTAAAGAAAACCAGAAACATGCACGTTTGAAGCAATTGCTCAAAGAAAGATCCTACCTGGAGGGAGATTTTATTTTAGCATCCGGCGCACATAGCCGCTTTTTCTTTGACGCTAAAATGACCCTACTGGATGCTGAAGGCATCAATCTTACAGCAGATTTACTTTTAGATAAACTCGAAGGAGATCGGGTAGACGCAGTAGGTGGCCTTGTGGTGGGAGCCTGTGCCATGGCGACAGCCATGTCATTGAAAAGCTGGGAAAGAGGTAAAAATCTTCGGGCTTTTTATGTGCGTAAAGACCGAAAAGACCATGGCACCAGGAAACAAGTGGAAGGCCCCGAGCTAAAACCCGGAGACCGCGTTGTGCTGGTAGATGATGTGGTGACTTCCGGCGGATCCCTTCTGGAGGCAGCGCGCTGCGTGCACGATATTGGCTGCGAAATCGCGCGCGTACTCACAATCGTAGACCGCCAGCAAGGCGGCGCAGAAAAAATCCTTGCAGAAACTGGCGTTCCGCTCGAAGCGTTATTTAAGCGTGAAGAACTTGAATCGCGCAGTTCGATATAACTCGCCATATTGTTTACGTTTTTATTTGATCACAGCGTTAGATCTTGGTACTTATTAATAACTAGCACGCTACTTGCCGTTTACTATATATTTCGTTGATTATGTTTA
>CAZRJZ010000081.1:2625-6648 GCA_964600465.1 uncultured Rickettsiales bacterium | reverse complement strand
CTCCGGCTGCATCCGTGCGCAAGATCCCAGGGCGCTCGCCCATTTCGTCCTGGAGAAAAATGGCCTATCTGCGGAAGCCGTTGATACGCTTTATGATGGCGCCGCCACGCGCAGCGTAATGCTAAGGCATAAGCTGCGGATTGATCTGGTGTATTGGACCGCTATGGCGGATGTTACCACGGGTCTGGTGTATTTCTATCCGGATACTTACGGGCTGGATAAATTTTAATCGGAAGATAGGCTTTGCAGCGCGCCCAGGGTTTCATAGTCGGTTAAATCCAGTTTAAGCGGGGTAACGGTGATATAGCCCTCGTCCAGCAGGCTGATGTCCACGTTGGGGGCGGAGGTGTTCTCGCGCTCACCGCCAAGCCAGAAATAGGGGCGTTTTTTCGGATCCAGGCGGGAATGCAGATTCACGCTTACCACCCGTTTCCCCTGGGGTGCAAGGCGCACGCCGCGGACATTCTTAGGAGGACATGCTGGAAAATTTATATTGATCAGGCTATGGGTTGGCCATCCTGCAATGAAGAGGCGCTGAATCAGCGCAGGCGCATGCGCTATGGCGGTTTCCCAGTGTAAGCAATCCTCCTCATCCGGTAGTTGGCTTAAGGCAATAGACGGAATTCCGAGGAGCGCACCTTCCATAGCGCCCGCTACGGTGCCGGAGTAGGTCACGTCATCGCCCACGTTGGAGCCTTTGTTGACGCCGGAAAGCACCAGACTTATCGGTTTATCCTGCGGCAAAATAACCTTCTTTGCCAACAGCACGCAATCGGTGGGCGTGCCCGTAACGGCGTGTTTGCGGTCGGTTATTTTTCGCATGCGCACGGGGGCATGCAGGGTAAGTGAATGCGCCACGCCGCTTTGCTCCGTCTCTGGCGCTACCACCCAGATATCCTTGGATAACTCCTGAGTAATTCGCTCCAGCGCGTCTAGACCTTCGGCGTGAATGCCGTCGTCATTGGTAAGCAGGATACGGGGGGAATCGGGAAAGATTATCATTGCGAGGGCTGTAAGCCCTAAGCAATCCGGACACAAGTGAAAAATGCATTGCTTCGCTTCGATTGCAATGACAAACTAACAATGTGAGTAACTTAAATATCAATCTTCCTGCCGCCAATACTAAGATTGTGGTGGCTATGTCCGGAGGCGTGGATTCCAGCGTTGTCGCGGCCATGTTGCATGCGCAAGGCTATCAGGTGATCGGCATTACCTTGCAGCTTTACGATCACGGGCGGATGATCGACAAAAAAGGCGCCTGTTGTGCGGGGGCCGATATTCAGGATGCGCGTAACGTAGCGGCTCGCCTGGGCATTCCGCATTACGTACTGAATTATGAAAGTCGATTTAAAAACAGTGTGATAGATGAGTTTGTTGAGAGTTACCTTCAAGGGGAAACGCCTATTCCCTGCGTACGCTGCAACCAATCCGTCAAATTCAAAGACCTGCTCCAAACCGCGCGGGATTTAGGAGCGGACGCCCTGGCCACCGGGCATTACGTGCAGCGTGCGGAAGTAGGAGGAAAAGCGCATTTGCTCAAGGCCGCCGATTCCTCGCGCGACCAGAGCTATTTCCTCTTTAGTACCACGCAAGAGCAGCTGGATTTTTTGCGCTTTCCCCTTGGCCACTTTAAAAACAAGACGGAAACTCGTGAACTTGCAAAGAAATTTGGGCTCCAAGTGGCCGATAAGCCCGACAGTCAGGATATCTGCTTCGTGCCCACCGGGGGCTATGCGCAGGTGATTGAGAAGCTCCGCCCCGGCGCGCTGGATGGGGGTAAGATTGTGCACGTGGATGGCCGCGTCCTTGGAGAGCACGAAGGAATTATCGGGTATACCGTAGGCCAGCGGCGAGGCATGGGGATCGCAGATGCCAGCGCCGGCGGGGGGGAACCGCTTTACGTCGTTCGGCTGGATGCAGAAAAAAAACAAGTGATCGTGGGGCCAAAAGAGGCGCTCTTCAAGGATCGGTTTCTTATCCGCGAATGCAATTGGTTGGATGAGGAGTTCATCGCAACATCAAGAGAGATAATGGTAAAATTGCGGTCTGCTCATCCTGGCGCGTGGGCCAGGATCGGGGCGGTAGAAAACGGGCGCGCCGAGGTGCGGTTAAACGAGCCGCAAGCGGCTATTGCCCCCGGCCAGGCCTGCGTGGCGTATGATGGCGAGCGAGTCTTGGGCGGCGGCTGGATTTGCGGGTGAGATGCATGCAAGACCCGTCTCATGAGGTTAATTTAAGGGTAATAAGGGCCTAAATCGTTACAACTCTTGTACCATTTCTCGATCCAATATATCGAGAAATGGTATTCAAAACCGTCGCCGAAAGCGGCGGTTTTGCGCGGCGCAGCCAGCGTAACGCAATCAATATATTGCGAATTAGTATTAGAGCGCCTGCGTCTTGGCGTAAGTATCGGCGGCATGGCTTGCCGTATTTTTTGCATCCACCATGGACAGTACATGTCCACCGATGTCCAGGCCAGATCCTGATTCTATGCCGGTATTGATGGCTGAAAAAATAAATCCGATTGGCCCTCCGTAGAGTGCGCCCCCTGCCATGCGGGAGATATTAGAAATGCTCTCTCCTGTTAGAGCGCGGTATATGCTTGAAACGCCAGGGATTTGCTGGAGGGGGTTAAGGGCGTCGAGCACGTCTTGAAAACCGAATCCTTCACTGCTTAGTAATTTTAGTTCGCACACATTTTCACCGGTGCACGCACGTTGCGCGTTGAACCGGTAATCTTGCGTGGGGTAAGTGTAACTAACGGCTGCCATGATACAAAAACGTCTGCAAGAAGCGTACCAACAAACAATCAAACAGGTGCGTAAGGAAGCTTAATGCGCTTTTGCAATAATTTCAGCCAGTTGGAGCCTGGTGGTTGTCCGCGCCTTAATTTCATCCGTATGAGCCGTTTCTGCGGCGTCGCGTGCGGCCTGAAGCTCGGCCTGGATTTCCTCGGCGGTCAGATTTTCCAGTGAAACCGCCTGCTCAGCCAGAATCGTGCAATGATCCGGCGTGACTTCCGCCACGCCCTCTAACATGGCAATACGCTCTGTGCCAGTGGCGCTTTGCACACGGATAATCCCGGCTTTCAGTGTGGAAATAAAAGGTGCATGCCCCGGCAGCACGCCGAACTCCCCCATAACGCCGGGGGCGGTTACTTGGGTTGCCTGGCCCGAATAAAATACGCGCTCAGGGGTGATAATCTGGAGTTGCATGCTGGTTCTCATTGGGACGATTCCGATGTTGAAGCGTAAATTTTAATTATATGGCAGAAAAAGTCAAATTCAAGGTTAGGTTAGGCAGCCTATACATAAAATAACGCCGTTGCGCAGCTAAAAAATAGGATTGGCCGGGCGGCTTGAAGTGGCTTATAGTGGTCGCTGTCATGTTTTTTCCTAAACGCCGCCGGAATCCTAACCCTATGCCCAACTGGATGCGTTGGGGAGTGCTGGCGTTCGTGGTGCTGATGGTGGTTTTTAGGCCACGGCTTGAAGTGGCGCTGCCGGAGGGCGAAGACGGAACAAGGAAAGTGGTTCCAATCGAAAAAATTCCAGGGCAAACCGACTTTTCGGCATATAAAAAAGCGTTCGATTTTAAAAATGAGCCAAAAATCACGGAAATCAAACGAGGCGCGGGGGCGCTTTTGCTGTGCGGACAACAGGTGGAGCTGCGTTATTTGCCGCACTTTGTGGGTGAATCAGCGGAAGAAGTAGGCAAGAAGGAGCCTGTTGCCTTAACATTCCGGGTTGGTAATTCGAATACGCCGATTTTTTTGCAGCGTAGCGTTACCGGCATGCGTATCGGCGGCGTGCGGAGTATTGGTTTTCGGCCTCCGGTATCAGCGGAATTGCTGGGCCTTCCGGTGGCGGATGAAAAAAAGGCTACCCCCATTGATGCGCTGAATTTAGAGCTTATTTCTGCTTTGCCGGATATGGCCGCTCTCTTCCGCAGTTCCGCCGATTTAAGCCTCCGGTTATATGATGTGCGGACGGGGGTAATCCCCGCGGCGCTGTGCGGCGAGAC
>CAZRJZ010000081.1:0-2615 GCA_964600465.1 uncultured Rickettsiales bacterium | reverse complement strand
TCCGTATTCACCTGGCGCTGTGGGATGCAGATGGCGTGTCTCTATTCGACTCGCAAGGAGGAGAAAATCCGCAAGCAATAACGGTGAAAATTGGCGCTGGCCTCTGGCCCGTGGGATTGGAGCAGAGCTTGATCGGTATGGAAGCCGGAAGCCGCCGCAGCGTTATTTTACCGCCCTCCTGGCAAAAACTCCTGGCGGATGAGCAAAATTCGCTTGAAAACCCTCTGAGCTTGCATAATCTGAACTTTCCACGCAAGAGCGTGGTGGTTGCCGATGTTGAGTTCATTGCCATTGAACCGTCTGGCCAATAATTAACAGGATAAATGACATGCCCTTTATTGCCGATAGACTGAGCCGTGTTAAACCTTCGCCTACCCTGGCCGTAACTGCGCGCGCCGCTGAGCTGAAAGCCCAAGGTGTGGACGTAATCGGCCTTGGTGCGGGTGAGCCGGATTTTGATACGCCGGATTTTATTAAAGCCGCCGCCATTGCCGCTATCCAACGTGGCGACACCAAGTACACGCCTGTTTCCGGCACTGCGGCGCTAAAAAAAGCTGTCAGTGATAAGTTTGAAAAGGAAAATGGCCTGGACTATGCGCCCAACCAGATTGTCGTGGGATGCGGTGCCAAGCAGGTCATATTTAACGCTTTTGCAGCCACCTTAAACCCGCAAGATGAAGTGATTATTCCGGCACCGTACTGGGTTTCCTACCCGGATATGGTGCTTTTTGCCGAAGGCACGCCGGTGATTGCGCAGTGCGCGGAGGAGGATCGGTTCAAGCTAACCCCGCAAGCGCTTGAAAAAGCAATCACGCCTAAAACCAAGTGGCTGATTTTGAACTCCCCTTCCAATCCCACCGGAGCGGCCTACACGCAAGCGGAACTCCGCGCCCTGGCGGACGTATTGTTGCAGTACCCGCAGGTGTGGATTTGCGCCGACGATATTTACGAACATCTTGTGTATGACGGGTTTATTTTTAAAACGCTCGCGCAGGTGGAGCCGAAGCTTCAAGCGCGCACGCTTACCGTAAACGGCGTGTCGAAGGCCTATTCCATGACCGGTTGGCGCATCGGTTATGCCGGAGGCCCAAAAGAACTAATTGCCGCGATTAGCGACATTCAGTCGCATTCCACATCGAATCCATGCTCGATCAGCCAGGCGGCGTCGGTAGCGGCGCTGAACGGCGATCAGGGGTTTTTAAGCCAGTGGCGCAAGAGCTTTGCGCAGCGCCGTGATTTCGTGGTGGATGCCTTGAATGCCATGCCGGGAATTTCCTGCTTAAAACCGGAAGGGGCGTTTTATGTGTTCCCAAGCATGAAAGGGCTGCTCGGCAAGAGCGCGCCGGATGGCTCGCGCATAGAGTCTTGCAATCAGTTTTGCGACTATTTATTGAGCGCTGCCCATGTGGCGGCGGTGGCAGGAAGCGCGTTTGGTTTGGGCGGCTATTTCCGCATCTCTTATGCAACCTCAGAAGCGGTCTTAAAAGATGCGATGCAGCGTATTGCAAAAGCCTGCGCGGCGCTGAAATAATTAAACGTTACCTGCTATACGTTATAGAGCGGTTTGCGCGTAGAGAGTGTTTGGAACAGATGCACCATGAACGCCACGCTCCAGATGGGCGCGACCAGGTTTAAAAAAGGCACCGTGGCGCAAAGAATAACCAATATGCCACCTATCAATACGGACAAGCGGTTTTTTAGCAGCATTTGAGCAACGTTGGCGCGGCTTGCGTAGCGCGCTCCCACCATCATAAGCAGTTGCTTGCCCACCAGGTATCCGTTGAGCAGGTAAAACCACACGGCGTTTATGCCGGGTACCAGGTAAACCGGCAGGCAGAAAATATTGAGCAGCATTGCTTTGATAGCAAAGCCCATCTCATACCGGATGTTTTCTAAAAACGGCGCTGGTTGCGGTAGAGGAAGATGGGGATATTCCTGTTTTTCAATGGCCTCAGCAATCTGGTCGGTAAAAAGCCCGATCACCAGCGGCAGGAGCAGGGGAAAGAGCGCGCCTGCCAGCAGCACGGCTCCTATTCCTTCTATCCACCCTAGCAGCCATTGAAGATCCGGCGGCATATGCGCGGTTATAATATCGTGCAGCAACCAGCTGGAGCCGCCAAGCAGCGCGACAAGCACCACAAAGCTGAGCAGCGCTGAAAGCAGGCAGAACTTTGGTATCCCGGGCGTAAGGAGGCTTTTTAAAGCCCGCAACGCGCAAGTGGTTAAATGGGAAAAAGCCATGAGAAGCATCGTACCGCTTTTCTTGCCTTCGCACAATATGCGCGCGTGAGCGCGATGCTATTGGCCATTTTTCTTATCAATGAATTCCTCCTCCACGTATCGCAGCAGGCGCTTGGTGCAATCTTCAATGCTGGCGGTGGCGGAATCGATGACTAAATCGGCATCCAAGGGGATCTCGTAAGGAGAAGAAATCCCGGTGAAGTTCTCAATTGCTCCGCTGCGGGCCAGTTTATAAAGACCTTTGACGTCGCGCTGTTCGCAGACTTTAAGATCGGCATTGATATGGACGCAGCGGAAATAATGACCTGTATTGGCATGCGCCAGCGCTCTGTCGGCGGCGGAGGGGGTGATAAACGACGCAATCACAATCATTC
>CAZRJZ010000080.1:5908-6672 GCA_964600465.1 uncultured Rickettsiales bacterium | reverse complement strand
GCGCCGCGCATTTAGTTGAAATTAAAAAATCTCATGAGGCCGCCCTGGACGTGATGCAATCGCCCTTGCTCGCCAACTCTTGAAGTGTTAGGGGTGTATTATCTTTAGACTGGTCTATTCTTGCTCTATGCAATTTCTTATTCTCGCCCAAGATCGCACCGACTCGCAGGCTCCTGAACGCCGCGCCAGGGTACGGGCCGCCCATATCGAGACGCTCAATCGTTATCATGCCAGCGGCAACATGATCGCCGGCGCGGCGCTGCTGGATGAAAGGAGTCAGCAGATGAACGGCTCGGCCATTATGGTAGATTTTCCGTCACGCGCAGCGCTGGACGCATGGTTGGCGGAAGAGCCCTATATTACCGGGAAAGTATGGGGTGAAATAAAAATTATCCCGTGCCAGCTCGGCGTAACGTTCCAGCATCTTCTTCCGCGATAATCCCTATGGACAATAGCCTTAATCATATCCGCAAGGCGTTTTTAGAATTCTTCCGCGCACGTGGGCACGAGGTACTGCCTTCTTCAGCGCTGGTGCCTAAAAATGACCCCACCCTCATGTTTGCCAATGCAGGCATGAACCAGTTTAAGAATATTTTCACCGGCGCTGAAAAACCGCTCTTTCCACGTGTCGCCACCTCCCAGAAAGTGGTGCGCGCCGGCGGCAAGCATAATGACCTGGATAATGTAGGGTACACTGCACGCCACCATACGTTCTTTGAAATGCTCGGCAACTTTTCCTTTGGCGATTATTTCAAAGAGGGCGC
>CAZRJZ010000080.1:5257-5898 GCA_964600465.1 uncultured Rickettsiales bacterium | reverse complement strand
CCGAAGAAATGCGGATCGACCCTGCGCGGCTCTACTTTACCGTCTACCACACCGACGACGAGGCCTACTGGCTGTGGAAACGCATTACCGGCTGCGAAGACGGTCGCATTCTGCGCGTGCCGACCAAGGATAATTTCTGGACCATGGGCGATGTTGGCCCATGCGGCCCGTGTTCGGAAATTTTCTATGATCATGGCGAACGCGCCGGTGAGGGCGAATGGGGCCTACACCCGGATGGGTCGGATAAATTCGGCGGCAGGTTCGTTGAAATCTGGAATTTGGTGTTCATGCAGTTTGAGCAACTCCCCCCCCCATCCACCCCCGCAAGCGGGGGAGGTGTAGGGGGGGGCGAGCAAATTCCGCTCCCAAAACCCTCCATCGACACCGGCATGGGCCTGGAACGCCTGGCAGCGGTAATGCAGGGCGTGTACGATAATTACGATACTGATTTGTTCAAGAACCTGATTGAGGCGATTATCCGCATTTCGGCAAGCTCAGGCGCCAATCAGCGAGATGCAAAAGATCCGGCCTATAAAGTCATCGCGGATCATTTGCGCTCATGCGGATTTTTGATCGCAGACGGGGTGTTGCCCTCCAAAGAAGGCAGGGGAAACGTGTTGCGGCGTATCATGCGCCGCGCC
>CAZRJZ010000080.1:0-5233 GCA_964600465.1 uncultured Rickettsiales bacterium | reverse complement strand
GACCAGATGGGCGAAGCTTACCCGGAGCTGGTGCGCGCTCAAGCCACCATTTCTGAGAATTTACGCGCCGAGGAAGAGCGCTTCCAGCAAACGCTGGGACGCGGATTAAAACTGCTGGAAGAAGAAAGCGCCGCCTTAAAAGAAGGCGCGCTCTTTTCCGGCGAAGAGGCCTTTAAGCTCTATGACACCTATGGTTTTCCCCTGGATCTCACCGAAGACATCCTGCGCGCGCGCGGCATTACCGTGGATATCGAGGGGTTCGATGCCGCCATGGCACGTCAAAAATCCATGTCTTCGGCCGCCTGGAGTGGATCGGGCGGAAAAGAAATTGGAAAATTATGGTTTGAACTAAAAGAGAAGACAGGCTCAACGGAATTTGTAGGCTACGAGCAGGACGCGTGCGATGCGCAAATTATCGCTCTTGTAAAAGGAGGCAATCCCGTCCAGGAGGCTTCGGGTGGCGAAACGGTTTCGATCGTGCTGGACAGAACTCCTTTCTATGGCGAGTCCGGTGGTCAGGTAGGAGATTGTGGATTTCTCTATCAAAACGGCCGTGTAATCGCGCAAATTGTCGATACTCAAAAACCTGTCGAGGATTTTTATGTGCAAAACGCCGCTATTGAACCAGAACAGCTCTTACGCGTAGGAGATAAAGTCTTCGCGGAAATTGACGTTAAGCGCCGCAATCGTATCCGCGCCAATCATTCCGCCACGCATTTGCTGCACAAAACCCTGCGTGACGTATTGGGCGAGCATGTGACTCAGAAAGGGTCACTCGTCTCTGCCGACCGCTTACGATTTGATTTTAGCCATGGCAAGGCCTTAAATGCAGAGGAGCTGGCGCTTATTGAGCAGCGCGTTAATGGCGTTATTTGGCGCAATACCCCAGTGACGTGCAAGGAAATGGCTCCTGAGGACGCTATTGCTCACGGCGCTATGGCATTGTTCGGCGAGAAATACGGCGAGAAAGTGCGCGTACTCAGCATGGGAATGGCACAGGAGGATCCGTCCGCCTATTCGATAGAACTCTGCGGCGGCACCCATGTTGCATCCACCGGCGATATTGGCTTGTTCAAAATTGTTGCTGAAAGCGCTGTGGCTGCCGGTGTTCGGCGCATTGAAGCGCTTACGCGAGGAGACGCGCTGGATTATTTAAACCATCAGGAAATACTGGTAGGCCGCATTGCCGATACGTTTAAAGTCAGCGCCGCGGATGTGCTGGAGCGCATTCAAAAACTATCCGCTGATAACAGGCGTTTAGAAAAAGAACTGGCGGACGCCAAAAAGCAGCTTGCCCTCGGCGGCGGTTCTGGAGAGAGCGTTAAAGCAGAACGTATTGGAGACATTGAGTTTATCGGCAAGGTCTTTGAAGAATTGAACCCTAAGGATTTGCGCGGCGTGGCAGAAGATTTCTTAAAAAAAATGCCCCTAGGGGTAGCAGCGGTAGGGACTGATTTTGAGGGCAAAGCCTCCCTGGTGGTAGCGGTAAGCAAAGAACTCAGCACCCGTATCAGCGCCGTAACGCTTGTGCAGGCTGCCGTGGCAACACTGGGTGGCAAAGGCGGCGGCGGCAAGCCTGAAATGGCGCAAGGCGGTGGACCGGACGCAGGCAGGCTGGACGATGCCCTGAAAGCCATTAAAACGCTGCTATCCTAGGCTGAAAGCAGGGTTTTCCTGAAGTTTCATGTTTTTCTCCCTTGGCAATCCATGCGGTATCTACTATACCGCCTGTTAACCAACGAAACTTGATAGAGAATTGTAACTGCCATGCACGCCTACCGCACTCATACCTGTAACGCGCTCAACGCCGGCCATGCCGGCCAAACGGTCAAGCTATCCGGCTGGGTGCACAGAAAGCGCGATCATGGGCAGCTTCTGTTCGTGGACTTGCGTGATCATTATGGGCTTACCCAATTGGTAGTAACGGATGCAAACCCCCATTTTCCGGCACTCACCGAGGTACGACTGGAAAGCGTTATCACAATTGTCGGAAAAGTAGTAAAACGCAGCCCGGAAACGGTCAATAAAACGCTCCCTACCGGAGAAATTGAAGTGGCAGTGGAGCAATATACCCTCGATTCCGCTGCGGAAATACTGCCGCTGCAAGTGAACTCCAATGCCGAATTTCCGGAAGAAACACGCCTGACCTACCGCTTCCTGGATCTGCGGCGTGAGAAAGTCCACAACAATATCATGCTGCGCTCGCGGGTGATTGCGTCGTTGCGCCAACGCATGATTGCGCAGGGCTTCACGGAGTTTCAGACTCCTATCCTCACCGCCAGCTCCCCCGAAGGCGCACGCGACTATCTGGTCCCCAGCCGTATTCACCCCGGGAAATTCTACGCGCTTCCACAAGCGCCGCAGCAATTCAAACAGTTACTGATGGTTTCCGGCTTCGACCGCTACTTCCAGATCGCCCCCTGCTTCCGTGATGAAGACGCGCGCGCCGACCGTAGCCCGGGGGAATTCTATCAGCTCGATATGGAAATGAGCTTTGTCACCCAAGACGACGTCTTTGCCGCGATTGAGCCGGTAATACACGGGATATTCACGGAATTTTCGGATAAGAAAGTAACGCCTGCGCCGTTTCCACGCATCACTTACGCGCAAGCCATGCTCAAATACGGCTCCGATAAGCCGGATTTACGCAATCCTATTGAAATTGGAGATGTTTCCGATATATGGCAGGGCAGTGATTTTGCGATTTTCAATAAGGTGATCGAAGGAGGCGGCGTGGTACGCGCTATTCCGGCTCCAGGTTGTGCAGAAAAGCCGCGAAGCTTCTTCGATGGCATGATCGAATTCGCTAAATCTCAGGGCGCGCAAGGCCTGGCCTATATCCAGTTCGCCCCCGATGGCGCCGCCAAAGGGCCAATCGCCAAGTTTTTAAGCCCCGAAAAACAGGCGCAGCTCAAAACCACCTTAAAACTAACAGCGGGAGATGCCGTGTTTTTCTCCTCCGGTGCCGAACCGGCTGCCGCGAAACTGGCCGGCAGCGTACGCACGCAGCTAGGCAATCAGTTGGACTTACTTGAGAAAGACGTGTTTAAGTTCCTCTGGGTGGTGGACTTCCCTTATTTTGAGTATAACGAAGACGAGAAAAAAATCGAGTTCAGTCATAACCCGTTTTCCATGCCGCAAGGGGGCATGGAGGCGCTTCAGAGCAAAGACCCGCTGGAAATTCTGGCCTACCAGTATGACATTGTTTGCAATGGCGTAGAGCTTTCCTCCGGCGCTATCCGCAACCATAAGCCGGAAATCATGTATAAAGCCTTTCAAATCGCAGGCTACAGCGCAGACGTGGTGGATGCCCGTTTTGGCGGCATGATCTCGGCTTTCAAATTCGGCGCGCCGCCACACGGGGGATTAGCGCCAGGCGTTGATCGTATGGTGATGCTGCTGGCTGATGAGCCGAATATCCGTGAAATCATTGCCTTCCCGATGAACCAGAAGGCGGAAGACCTGCTAATGCAAGCCCCCAGCCCCGTGGAGGAAAGGCAACTTAAAGAGCTGAATTTACTTCTCAGCCCCAAGGCGATAAAAATACTCAAAGAGATCTCTTAAGGTTTCTGTCAGTGAATCTGAACTCCGGGCAACTTCGATAATTTACTTGACGTAAAACCATGCATGTCTAGACTCGCGCCCATAGGGTGGAGATTTGGGGTGCTTGCCGCCACCTGTGATAAAAAAGGACTAAGCGCGCGCTTCGGAAGCTCTTTCGGGCGCTGTTCTCAAATCTCCCATCGTTTACAATCCTGAAGGGAGATTTATGTCCAGTCTGTTTGCCGCTAACCGTTCCCAGTATGTTTTCACCAGTGAATCGGTCGCCGAAGGCCACCCGGACAAAGTCTGTGACCAAATCTCGGATGCTCTGGTAGATGCCATTTTAGCAGAAAATCCCCAGGCGCGCGCCGCGATTGAAACACTGGCCACCACAAATCATATCGTGATCGCGGGAGAAACACGCGGGGCAGAAAAAGTGACTTTCGAGCGCATGGAGCAAATTATCCGCAAAAAAATCCGTGAAATTGGCTACGAACAAGAGGGTTTCCACGCCGACAACGCTAAAATCGACATTCACCTTCACCAGCAATCGTCCGACATTGCCATGGGCGTGGACGCCAAGGGCGAGAAGGATGAAGGCGCGGGCGATCAGGGCATTATGTTCGGATTCGCCTGCACGGAAACTTCCGCGCTGATGCCTGCGCCCATCCATCTTTCTAACCGGATTTTGCAAAATCTTGCCCACGCGCGTCACAATGGCACGGCGAAAGGCTTAGGCCCGGACGCTAAAAGCCAGGTGAGCTTGTTGTACGAAAACGGCGCGCCCGTCCGCGCAACGTCCATTGTGGTCTCCACCCAACATGCGCCGGGACTGAGCCAAAAACAGGTGAAGGAGCTGGTGCGGCCTTACGTGATCGCTGCGCTTCCTCATCCTTCCTGGATGTGCGATGAGGCGGAGTTCTACGTGAACCCTACCGGCCAATTCATCATCGGCGGCCCGGACGGGGATTGTGGACTCACGGGACGCAAGATTATTGTCGATACGTACGGCGGTTCCGCTCCGCACGGCGGCGGGGCGTTTTCCGGCAAAGATCCCACCAAAGT
Source organism: uncultured Rickettsiales bacterium (assembly GCA_964600465.1). Lineage (GTDB taxonomy): Bacteria > Pseudomonadota > Alphaproteobacteria > Rickettsiales > SXRF01 > CAYMDD01. Next base: position 625 of record CAZRJZ010000080.1, on the reverse strand, counting down.
AGACCGCTCTGCCGCTTACATGGCGCGGTATCTGGCCAAAAACGTGGTGGCGGCAGGATTGGCCGAGCGCTGCACTATCCAGCTTTCCTATGCCATCGGCGTCTCGAAGCCGATTTCCTTTTACGTCACGCTGCACGGCACCGGCCTGGTGGAGGAAGAGCGCGTGGAAAAACTGCTGCCGGAGCTGGTGAACATGTCTCCGCGCGCCATCCGTGAATATTTGCGGCTTAATCGTCCGATTTACGCGCGCACGGCGGCATATGGCCATTTCGGCCGCGAGCCGGACGCGGAAGGCGGGTTTAGCTGGGAAAAGCTGGACCTTGTCCAGGCCCTGCGGGATTATTTTCCGGTCGCGGCCAAAGCGGCGTCGGCAAGGGCGGCGGTGATTGCCTGAGCCGTACGGCCTACTGGTTGTCTTGCGGGTTCCGGCTTTTCAGCATGGCCACAATATCCATCAGCCGTTTTTCTTCCCGGCGCTCAAGAAACTGCGCCTGCTGTTCCTGCACTTCGCGGATCAGCGTGACCTCATAGTCGGGGTCTGTGGGGTATTCGCGCTGCATTTCGTGCGCCACCTCGGGCGGCGGATGCTGCCCGTAGCCGATGCGCAGGATGTTGCCGTATTCGC
>CAZRJZ010000079.1:6314-6698 GCA_964600465.1 uncultured Rickettsiales bacterium | reverse complement strand
TTAGAAAAGCGCGGACATGCAGCACTGGGGTGAATTCCATATCCCGCCCCCGGATGTTGAGCAGCCAATTTACGCTCTCCGGAACGGTAATAACGGCAAAATCCGCTTTTTTGCGCTGAATTTCCGCGGCCACACGCTTCAGTTTTGCGGTATGTGATTCTCCTGAATATTCGAGTGCGTGCACAAAACCAGGATTTAAAGGAGCGGTGGGCCGGTCTTTCCATAACAGATCAATGGGATTACGCGTAACCGGCGTGAAAGTGCCTCCTGCGTCTTCCACCGCTTTGCGTAACTTAGTGACTTCTGCGGCGCTATGAAGCCATGGATCAAAACCGATGCATTGCTGCAATGCAACATTGGTTTCCAGCCATTGCTGCGGTGACG
>CAZRJZ010000079.1:927-6304 GCA_964600465.1 uncultured Rickettsiales bacterium | reverse complement strand
CTGCCCGGATCTGGGCCTGCGGGAACCTGCTGTGCGGCGACTTGCTGCTGCGCCTGGATACTATACCGGCCATCGGTAAAAAAAACAGCGCCAGTGGGTAGTATAATGACCATCCCTGCAGAGCCGGTAAAGCCGGTGAGCCATTCCAGCCGGGCAGCGTGAGCAGGCACATATTCGCTTAAGAACTCATCAGCCATGGGCAGTATAAACCCATGCAACCCCTCTTTTTGAAGGAGTGTTCTAAGCTGAGAAAGTTTTTGTGCTGCATCCATGGAATCATGCCTTATTTTAAGTACATTGTGCTACCAATTGTACACGAAGACGGTGGATATTTCACTAGTTGCAGCGTGACCGCGTTAATATCAGCGTTGACCATTCTTTGATGGTAATACGAGAGTGCAGGCTAAGCCCTGCCTGGCGGTGGGCGGAAAGAACCATGTTCTCTTGCGTCTTTAGCAGTCCTGAAAGCACAGCCCGGCCATTGTTTTTAAGATGTGCCGCCAGATCTGTCGCTAAATGCATCAGAGGGCGTGCCAGGATATTGGCAAAAATCAGATCATAAGGGGCGTTTTTGCGAATAAGCGTGGCATTATAGCCTGCCGCAACGCAGCTATGCACCCGGCCATACAGCCGATTGCGCTGAACATTGTCACGTGCCACGCGCACAGCTACGGGGTCGATGTCTGCGGCGATCACACGGGCATGCGGCATGATCTTTGCGGCGGCCATGGCCAGAATGCCGGAACCGGTTCCAACATCAAGTATGGTATGAAGCCTGGTGCGCTTCGCCAGCCTCTCCAGCGCCAGCAGGCAGCCGCTCGTGGTGGCGTGTTCGCCGGATCCGAAGGCAAGTCCTGCATCGATTTGCAAGCCCACAGAGCCGAAAGGAACCGATTGCGTTACATGGGAGCCGTAAATATAGAAGCGTCCTATGTGAAGGGGCGGGAAGTCCTGTTTTACCGCCTCCAGCCAGTTTCGGCTCTCTAGCTGTTCCAGGGTATAAGCTGGTGGTGCAATGGCATGGAGTTCCGCCAGTACTTCCATACGGCGCTGAATTTCCCATGCTTCGGGTTTATGTGTGTATAGTACTTCCACCTGCCATAAATGGGGTGTTTGCGGAATTTCGGTTACGGAAACTGAGAGTGCATTATCAGCAAAATAACCGTCTGCCAGCAACGCTAAATCCTGTGTCAGGGTGAAGCGCAAAATATAATAAGCCGGGGATTGAGAAAAAGGGTTGGAGAGCATTGCAATTAATTAGAGAGTAAAATGCTTCTATAACGCGCTTAAGCGGATAGAGATAGCCAAAATACTACTATTAACAGGACTGCCTCATGAAGAGATTCTCCTCTCCCGTGTACGGGAGAGGTAGGATTTTCGAGCGTTTCCGCGTCAGCGAAATGCCGGAAATCCGGTGAGGGCGGCTTTATTGTTATTTCTTATGCCGCCCCCACCGCTGCGGCTTAAGGGCTTTGCTTCACAAAACCCAAGCCTCGCTGCCTCCCCCGCAAGCGGGGGAGGAGGTTCCCCATGGTACTAATCGTATTTCATGAGGCGGCCCTGCTACTATTATCCCCGTGTTCCTTTGAGCATGGCAATGGCCTTAAGCAGCCTGTCTTCATAATCATGGCGCATACCAAAGTCGCGTTCCATGCGGGTGCGAATGTCCTCGGGTGGGTTTTCACCTTCTCCCCACTCAATGATGGTGCCGTAGTCACCGATGCAAATATCGCCTCTGTCGCGTGCCTGCTTAAAAGATTCCGCCATGCTGGTGCGTATGTACATGTATGCCCAGAACGGAATACCATCTTCCGAGTTGCCGCGTGTGAGCAGCATCAGCGAAGCAGCGGATTCCATCTCGTCCGGAGGCGGAAAATTGGCAAGCGGCGGCATGGGTATTTATTTACCGGCTCTTGGACGATGCTTGACCACCACCGGCACCAGGGCCAGTTGGGGTGGCGCTACCAACAGCAGGGCCAATAAGCTCCAGGCTGCGTTTATTGAGTGAGGTAATAGCATATACTACACTGCTCCCTTTTTCTATATCCTGTTCAGACACGTTCTTTAACCTGTCGCTTGCCATGGTCATTGCCTTGGCCGTTCCTGGCATCAATGTTCCAGGGGTATCTCCGAGCGTTCCCATTACCTGAGCGTTTATAATATGTGCTCTGGGCGGTAGACCCGTTTTTCCAGTTTCTGCTGACTGAACCATATCAAAACCCCTCCCTTTCCATCCTTTAGGATAAAGGAGAGAGCTTAAATAAAAGCTAACATTAAGTTTAAATTAATTAGCTCTACGGAGAGATATATCCCAATAACTGTTAATTATTGGTTAAGAAAAATCTGATCCTGCGTATTTTGCAGATGTTCCCAATTCTTCTTCTATGCGGATAAGCTCATTGTATTTCGCCAAGCGGTCAGTGCGGGAAAGCGAGCCGGTTTTAATCTGTCCGCAATTGGTGGCCACGGCCAGATGCGCAATGGTAGTATCTTCCGTTTCTCCGGAGCGGTGCGAGAGAATGGCCTTATATCCGGCCTTATGCGCCATTTCCACGGCTTCTAACGTTTCTGACAATGTCCCAATCTGGTTGACTTTGACGAGCAGGGCGTTTGCCAGGCCATCGGTAATGCCTTTGCGCAAAATTTGCGGATTGGTGACAAACAAATCATCGCCCACCAGCTGAACGCGCTTACCCAGCAGCGCGGTCATTTCTTGCCATCCCTGATGGTCATCTTCTGCCATGGGGTCTTCAATGGAAATAATAGGGTAGGTATCTACCAGTTTTTCATAATATTTCAGCAGGCCGCTGTAATCCAGGGTTTTGCCTTCTCCGGCGAGAACATATTTACCATCGCGGTAAAATTCGGTGGATGCTGCATCAAGCGCTAGCGCAATGTCGGTTCCGGGTTTATAGCCTGCGCCTTCAACGGCTTTCATGATGTAAGATAACGCTTCATCGGCGCTTTTAACATTGGGTGCGAACCCACCTTCATCGCCCACATTGGTGTTGAGGCCATTTTCGCTGAGGCGCTTTTTAAGCTCATGAAAAACTTCCGCTCCCATCCGGATTGCTTCCGCTATTGAGGAAGCAGAAAGCGGCATAATCATGAACTCCTGAATATCAACTGCGTTATCGGCATGGCTGCCACCGTTGATAATGTTCATTAGTGGTACGGGAAGCACATGCGCAGAAGAGCCGCCTACATATCTGAATAAGGGTAGCCCGGAAGATTGCGCCGCTGCTTTAGCCACTGCCAACGATACGCCAAGAATTGCATTGGCGCCAAGATGCGATTTATTGGGCGTGCCATCCAGATCGCGCATGGCGCGGTCGATTTTTAATTGCTCACAGGCATCCATGCCTAAGAGCACGTCGGTGATATCATTATTGACGTGCGCGACTGCTTTTTGCACGCCTTTGCCTTTGAAGCGCTTCTTATCGCCATCGCGTAGCTCCAGGGCTTCCAGCGAGCCGGTAGAGGCGCCGGAAGGAACGCTGGCACGCCCGAAAGCGCCGTCTTCCAGCGTTACATCGACTTCCACGGTGGGGTTTCCCCGGCTGTCGATAATCTCACGGGCGCGGATGTCGGTGATAGCGGTCATTGGCGTAACGCTCCTTAATTTTTTAATTAATAGTGCAATAGCGCTGATAAAAGCGAGAATCGGGGAAAAATCAAGTTCAATAACGTGCGCCATAGCCGCTGGAACGGCGTTGCACCGCAAGCACTCCATTTTTCCAGATAGCATAATGCGCCTTCTGTTCTAACGTCTGACTTTGACCCTCATCAATATGCACGCGCAGCGGATAAAGTTCCGACTCCCAGCGTTGGTCCGGCTCAAGTCTAATCCGGCTTTTTCTTCCGAGGAGGTCAATGTTTATCATATGCGCCTCTCGATCCAGATTCACAATGCTTGCGGCTTGCGCAAGAGGAGAGAAAACCGCGCACGCCAGTAAGGTGCCTAGCAGGAATATGGTTTTTTTCATCATCTTCACCTTTTTGCATGCATCTGTTTGCGTCCTGTGCTAGGGTCAGCGGAGTTGCTTCTTTAAAAGAAGGATTCGGCGTATGGATACACTCGTTGCCCCTAAAACAGTTGTCACAAAAACCGGTAAAAAGCAATTACGTAAGGCAATGCCTCACCGGCGCCGAGGGAAAATGCCCTCGCCGAGTCCTGACGCGCTCCAGGCGCGCCGTCTTGAGCAGGCCGCGCTTGAGTTGGAAGAGTGTATCATCGAGGTGCTGGATACTAACCGCGGTCCCGTGTTCAGGGATGTCGATTTCCTTTACTTTGACCGCCAGCTGAAAAACATTGCGGCTTCCGTGTCGTTGGCTTTGGCGGAGTATCGTGGTCCACAGCGGTTCCATAATCACTTCCGGCATGACGCGGAGGATTATGATGTGTTGCATCCTGTCTATGAGCCGCCTTTGCCTATGCTGGTGCGTGCCTGCCGCGAGGCGCTTGTACGTTGCAATGAAGTAGTGGGGTTGCGGGAGCAGGCATTGGTGAGGCTGCGTAACAACCTGGAACATTGCCTAAGAAGCTTCCTTCAGCATTATAACGCGTCGCAATACAAGCCTGCCGGGCAAGACTGAAGGGCTTTACATGCGGTTTTCCTGCCGGCGGGGTTTCAGCCTCCTGGAGTTATCTTTGGTTGTGGCGATTGTTGGCGCTGTTACGGCCATGGGAGTGTCGGGCATCACGTTTATAGAGCGTGCAAAAAAAATCCAAACCGAGCAAAAACTTGAACAGCTGGAACAGGCGCTCCAAAAATTTCGGGACGTCAATGCGCGTCTGCCATGCCCTACCGATCTGACGCTTACCGAGAGCAGCGCCAATTTTGGCCTTGAAGGCGCCAATGCAGGCACCTGCACCGGCGGCACTCCGGCGGCGAATTTCGGCCCTAGCGGCAATGTGGTAGAAGGCGGGATTCCGGTGAAGGCTTTAGGTCTTCCCAACCACTTTGCTTACGATGGCTGGGGAAGGAAAATTGCCTATGCCGTGAATAGTAAAACCACCCAAAGTTCCGCTGTTGCCTCTACCGGCCCGTGGGAGGGGTGCGGCATTGGCCTAAAAGACGCCAGTGGAACTTCCGTTTCAACAGGCGGTCTGGTGGCGCTGATTAGCTTCGGTCCGAACGGGCATGGCGCGTATTCAAAGGCAGGGGCGCGCTTAAGCGGTTCTTCCACTAATACGGATGAGCAAAAGAACTGTCATTGTAACGCCAGCGCCGTGGCCACTGCCTATGACGCAATATATGTGCAAAAAAGCCGCGCCGATAACTCCGCCTCATCTACCGATACGTTTGATGATTTGGTATGGTTCAAAGAGCGCTGGCAAATGCAAAATCCAGAAGATGCGGCTCCGCAAGGCAGC
>CAZRJZ010000079.1:626-917 GCA_964600465.1 uncultured Rickettsiales bacterium | reverse complement strand
GATCAGATTGTTGCGATAAAAACAGGCGATATCAACGGCGATGGTATTGCCGATCTCGTGATTGGCGCGCCGTACGCCGATCCGGGCGGAAGGGCGAACGCCGGATCCGTGTATGTGATATTCGGCACCGTTGCCGGTTATGCTACTCCTTATGCCTTAAGCGGGTTAGACGGCACAACCGGCTTTCGGCTGGACGGTGCCACCGCAGGAGATAATGCCGGCTATGCCGTGGAGGTTGGCGATGTGAATGGCGATAGCAAAGCCGATATTCTTATTGGGGCCTCCGGCGCT
>CAZRJZ010000079.1:0-616 GCA_964600465.1 uncultured Rickettsiales bacterium | reverse complement strand
GCTAATAGTGCCGCAGGGTACGCCTATGTGGTCTATGGCGGCTCAACACGTAAAAGCGGTACGGCCTGGGCGTCTACGCAGACGCTTTCTACCGGCGGAGGTAATCTTATCGACGGCACGGATGGTTTCAGGATCGACGGCGTATCTTCAGGAGATGGTATCGGCGTTACGCTTGCTTCAGGGGATATTAACGCCGATGGTAAAGCCGATATTATTCTTGGCGCATATCTTCCGAATAGTTTGGCGGGGTATACTTACGTGATATATGGCGGCGCCACACGCAAAAGCGCTACGGCCTGGGCGTCTACGCAGACGCTTGCCACCGGTGGCAGCAATTTAATTAATGGAGCCGACGGCTTCCGGCTGGACGGCGTTACCGCAGGAGATAATGCCGGCTATGCTGTGGCTGTGGGCGATGTAAACGCCGACGGCAAGGCCGATATATTAATCGGCGCGTTTAATGCGAATTCATCGCTGGGATACACTTATGTGGTCTACGGCGGCGCTACGCGTAAAAGCGGCGTTAGCTGGCTTTCAACGCAAACGCTTGCCACGGGTAGCGGAAATTTAATTAATGGAAATGACGGTTTCCGGCTGGACGGAGTCGCCGCATCCG
>CAZRJZ010000078.1:0-6728 GCA_964600465.1 uncultured Rickettsiales bacterium | reverse complement strand
CACGAGCACCTCGCGTTCTGCAAAATCGGAAAAAGAAGTAATCGAGCACAGGTAGCTGTCGCCAATCGTGCCATCGTCTACGGGGTCGCTGCGGTCTTCGGTGCTGCAGGTAAAAAACAGCGTGTCTGACTCCGGCACGTAACACAGACCCGAGATGCGCCCCACATCCGGCAGCTCCACCGGCAGCAGCTGGCGGATGCCGCGGTTCAGTGCGGTGACGATGATAGTTTTGTTTTCGCGGTTGGCCAGCAGCAGCGTGTCGCCTATGAAGGCTGCGCCCTCGATATTGATTTTCACGTCTTCGCCAAACTTGTGCTCCAGCTTGCTCACCAGGCGGTCGTACCAGTCGCTGAGGTCTTCCGTCACCGCATAGGTGCGCATATCCAGCTCCAGCGCCTTTGTGCGCCTCTCTTTGGAGGCAGAGCCGAAGATGTAGAGCTTGTCGCCCTTCAGCGCTGCGGCTTCGAGGTCGGCTTTTTTCTTTTTCGGAAAGCGGATAAACTCTTTCGGGTTGCGCAGCAGCGGAAAGCGCGCCTCTTCGCGCAATGTATTTGCGCTGACCACCAGCCCGTCCGGGGCATCATCGCCAATCACCAGCAGCTTGCCCTGGTAATATTCTACGGCAGAAGCGGAAGGGTAGGCGATCTTTTGGTAGCGGACTTGCGACATGGTGCCGCCTTGTTTCATAGAAATAGGAATTATCCAACTGCGGTAGGCGAGCAGATTATCCCAATACTTACAGTTTTGGTTTGCCTGCACCGGTAGCAATACGCTATGGTGCGTACAGAAATTATTGGCAATGAAAAAACAGTTGCCGCAGTTGGTGCCGGGCATGTCTGCCGGCAGCGTGAGCAGATCCACTACCTGCGCACGCGAAAGCTCCTGCTCATCTGTATAGTCATAGCCGCCCAGAAAGTTAAGCGGGGGGTTCACTGCCGGAGGCTGCACCGCTACGGGCACAGCCGGCTGGTACGGATAATTACGTACTGCCCGGGCATTATCCCACAGCGCGCAGCACATGCGGTCGGTGACCGGCAACAAAATTTCTGCATGGGCGCACATGCCGTCCTTCCAAAAAGCACAGTTGCCGCAGTTGGTGCCCTGCATGTCAGGCGGTAGGGTGAGCAAGTCGGCCTTCCTCACTTTTTCGCTGCGCGGATTTACATACGGGTCTTTTACAATCCTGTTTGCAATTCCCAGCAGCTCCTGCCACTCTGCCTCCTGCACCTGAATCAGTAAGTGCTTGCCGTCAAAATGCTTCTGTTTCTGCGCAAGGACATATTTGGTAATGCTCTCGTCATCAAACAGCGCCAGATACTCTTCGGGCGATTCCTTCATGATGTTCGCCACGAGTGCAGCTTGGTCTGCAGGAGCAGCAGCGCTTACCTGCTCCTTCAGTTTTTTCAGGCGCGATTTCTCATACCAATCCCAGTTTACTTCCCGGTCATAAATTTTTCTGGTGACCTTTAAAAAATCCGAATCAGAATTCAGCAGGTCGCTAAACCGGATGGCATTGTAAGGCTTTACTGCCACTTTCAGGCGGGTGCGCAACAGCGTCATGATGTTATCCGCGGTAGCCTGGTCGCCCGGAAATCGCATGAGCTTACCGCCTGTGGCTAATTCATGCGGAAGCGTTTCCTGCGCCAGCGGCACAGAATCGCTGAGCATGTCTAGGACAGGGAAAGAGGGAAGTAAATGTTTCACGTTAGCTTGTTGAGTGTTTCCGGGTTTCCTGATACAATAGGCTGTCCTTTAAGCTGCTGCTTCAGTATTTCCAGCACCTCGTTTTTAATTCTTTCATATTCCGCCACAGAGATGCGAATCACCTTGTTTACTGACGCCTTATTGTAAACGCGTATAGCCAAATGATTTTGCTTTAACGCTTCTTTTAAAGTATATTCTTTAATCGCCTGCTTGCCGCCAATCAGCACGAGGTATTCATCCGGGTTGTGCGCCATCACTTCCGCTACGACACGCTCCGGATTTTTACCAAGCTGCCGCTGCAGCTGCAGCAAGCGGTGCTGCTCCCGCTTGAGCCAATCCACCTCGCGCTCCACGACTTGCTGCAAATAGCCTTTAATGCGGGTGGATTGTTCTAAAATATCTTTAAAAGAAACCTTCGGTTCATACAGCAAAAGGTCTTCCCGGAGCTGCTTGGCTATTACATTTTTTAAAGTATCGAGCACCCGCTGGTGCTGCTTTCTGGAAAAATAAGGCAGTTCCCATTCATACTGCCGTTCGTCATGTGTTACATTTTCCGGCATCACCCAGGGCTCATCTACCGGTCCGCCTTCTGCGAGCTTGATATTTCGCACCCTATCAGCTAATTCTCTGTCGAACCTCTGCATCTGATTCGTGCGCTCGTTTTTATACTGCTCATAAAGCTCCCCTGCCCGCTGCTTCAGCGCCTGCCACTCTTCTTTGGAAAACCGGATAAAGAAATGCGGAATCACCTTTTTTCCAGAACTGTTAGAATGAAAGTTCACATGCTCCGGAGATTTACTATCCACATAGCGCAGCAGCGTTTGCTCGTCAACCAGAGCCAGATAGTCCTCCGGATTATGTGTCATGATTTCTGCTATCACCTTTTCTTCTTCCAGAGGATTTTCTTTGGCTGTCCTTATTTTATCGCGCAGAATACGCAGTCTGTTTATTTCAATCTCCCGCCAGTTGCGCTCGCGGTCGTAGATACGTCTCAGTGCATCAAAACTTTCCTTGTCGTCATAAAGCATCATCCTGAAATTATCCCGCGATATCAGGTAGCGGTTTACCTTGAGCTGTGCCATTAACCGGGTCGCCACTTTACTAATCAGATCCTTCAGTGTTTGATGCGCATAATTCTTATCCGTGACCGTAAACGTGCTGCCGCCCTCGCGCAGCACGTCATGCTCCTGTTTTAAAAGAGCATTCCGCACGCGCAGCGCAGGCACATCCTGCTGGGTATAATTGGGCAGCTCCACCTTGCAGCCGCCTTCTGCCTGCATCTCGTTTAAAATCTCCTTCACGGTGCCCTTACGGGTCTTGCGTTCGGAAGACAGCACTACCCGCTTGCAGATGATGAAGTCACCGGCAGCGGCTTTGTGCTGGTCAAACGTGCAGGAAAACTCGTGATGGATATAATCGAGCGCCTGCTTATTCGTGGCATCTTCCAGCACCAGCACTTTTGGCGAATGATAGGCCTCTTCGCAAATCTTATACTCATCGCCTTCTACCAATACTTCTTTCACCGGCTGCTGTGCGCGGTTCACCACCGTCACGGGAATGCCGCCACTCGGATGCTCATGCGGAGGCCCGACATAGAGCGCACCGCCCTCTTTGAGCTGCACGTTTGATTTTTTAAAATACTCCGCGAGCTGCTTTACGGCAGGCATGTCATAGACGCAGCCGGTGCTGCGCACCTGCTCCGGCACTTGCTCCAGCGGCACCACCTGCACGGGCGCGGTGATGTGCTCCAGGCGCGGATATTTTGTCTCCAACCATACTTTCGTGTGGGCGCCTGTGGCGTCATAAAACTTTTCCCCGATGCGTAATACGATATGCTCCGCATTGAGCGTGGCTTTGTTTTGCACGGCATACAGCTCGCCCCCCACTACCAGCTGAAGCGCATGGGCAAACAACCCGCAGCCGCCTGCGAGCCAGGTGCCGCCCGCTCCGCTGGAGGCATCCAGGATGCCGTAGGCTTCTTCTGTGTTTGCGAGCTGTGAAAGGTTACCGCCCTCTTTGAGCTTCTCTGAATTTGCCATCCACCCAATCTTATTCTCTTTTGTCGGAATAATATCTGCCAGCAACGCGCCATCTTCATCAAACTTAAAATTTCCACTGAGCACCGCCAGCACACCCACCTTTGCCTGTTTTAAATTACCAAAGCGGTGCATGTTCCATCCGTTAAAGATGGCTTTCCCTTCGGGAGTAAAGCCTGTGTAGCAATAGTTGGCGGTAGCGTGGCCGCAATGCTCAATACGGTATCCTGTTTCTTTGCCGTCTATAAACAGAAACCACTTGCCGCCAAACCGGTTACCCTGCTGCTTCCATTCCTGACGTCCTGCCACACCGCCCTCTTTCAGCTGCGGAGCAGCCTGTTTAAAATACTCCAGCGCAGCAGCGATGCCGCGCTTGTCTGTGACCGTTTGTTGCGCTTCCGGGAAGACATACAGGATTTGCTTTGCCGCCTCATCAAACACCGCCATCGTGTGCTGGTAGCGCATCAGGAAGCGCTTGCCGTCTTTCACGAAGCCCCACCACTTCGCCCTGGGCTTAAATTCCGTTTCCTGCATGGCGCGGGTGATGGTAGCGATGCCGCTTGCCCGATAGGCTTTTAATTCACCGCCTGCATCAAAGCGCCTTTCCCCGCGCTGATTTTGGATATAACGGACTTGATTTTCGTAAGCAGCGGCTGCGTGTCTTTTTAAAGACTCTGCCTGCTCTTTTGTAATCAGAAAAAGCAGCTTGCTTTTCTGTTTATCTTCAATATACTTGCTGTGATAGCGTTCATAAACATAATTCTCGAGCTTGCGGTCATCTGCCAGCAGCATCAGATACAGCTGCGGGTCATACTGCATGATGGCTTCCACGGCTTTGCTTGTTTCTTCTTCCGTAGCAGCATTCTTCCAGGCGGCAATCAGCTGGTCAAGCTCTCGCTGCTTAATGTCGGACCAGTTGTACCTATTTTCAAACACCCACGCTAAAGTTGAATTTATCCCATTGTCGTCCTTGATAAACCTTCGCCAGGCATATTTGCTCATGTAGTTTGGATTCACCTTGATGGCTTTATACAGCCAGTCGTACACCTTATCCCGAAAATCCCAATCCATATTGAACTTATCTTGACTCCAGCCCCGCTTCACAAGCGGAATTTTAAAAGTGATGCCGCCCTCGCGCATAAACCTGCCCGGATACAGCAGGCGCCATACATGCCCTTCGGGAATATCTTTCACGCGCACGCCAAAGAGCTTCTTTTCCCCGCAGGGGTCTTTGCCGTCTATCAGGTAGCCGTTTACACAGGCCCACGTTTCCGCGTTGCGCTGCAGCAGCTGCCCGACCACAAACGGGAAGCGCACGCCCTGCGGATTTTCCACATCCGTGATGTGCCCGTCAGGCGTCAGCGTCACGGTGACCTTTACCTGCGGCCGTACTTTCTTGCTGAATATTTTAATCCTGGGTGACATATTGCTTAAAGCGTTCTTCGATAAAACTGTAATCTACCTGCTTGCCCTCGATGTCGCTGAAATCATTCTGCTGGGTGACGCAGAGCCGCGAGGCGACATAGCAATGCCCGAGCGGCTGCAGCTCCATTTCATAATACAAATCAATCTTGCGGATGCGCCCTTTGTTGTAATCGTGCAAAATGCGCGCATACACCTCTTTGGTATACACCAGCGCGGAGGTGCTGCGCACTTTCTGCGCATGATAGAGCGTATTGCTGCCCCCTACTTTCCGCAGCGGCTGATGCGTGTTCGCGCTGAGATACAGCACATGCAAATGAGGCAACGCACACGCACCCGGTACGGCACCTGGCGAAAAGGGGCTGCGCAGCCCGGCATCGGCAAACAGCTGCAGGTAATATTTTTTATCCGTCACCAGAAAATTGAGGTCATCTTCAAACACCGTCACGAAGTCGAGGTTGTCGCGCTGCGCGATGCGAATTATCTCGATGTGGCTGTCGCGGCAGCCCATCCAGCCTTGAAAACCTTTTTCATTACGATGCACAGCAGGAAAGCATATTACGCTGCCCTTGATGCCCATGCGGTCAAACTGCTGCTCTGCGTTGATCCTGCGATCAACGCGCGTGTCCAGGTTGATATAGTAGGTTTTGAAATTCATTATTTTAAGCGGCTGATGACAAACGCCCGTTTTTTGGCGGTCTTCTGTTTCTTTTTTGCTTTCACGCGCGCGGCTTTATCTTTCATAAATGGACATTATCGGCAGGCGAAACGGCATCTTCTGATTCAGCGCCTGCTGCCGCTGCTTGCAGGGCGCGCACTGCTTCACTTTCCCTAATGTCACGTTATCAATGAAATTCTTCACGCTGTCGCCCATGCCGGTGCTGGTCTGCAGATCCGTTTCCAGATAACGATAGCCGGAATACAGCAGGATGCCTGTGCCCAGCAGCCACAGCAGCGGAGAACGGCTGCGGATGCCAAGAAAAATCGTGAGCGGACCCAGCACGCCTATCCCGAGGATGCGCGTAAACTGGATGAGCTGCGGGCTCACCGGCTTGCCCCTGGTGATGAAATTCACAAAATGCTCGCAGTTAAAGTTGACGAGCGAAAACTTTTTATGCTTGAGCGCATCCACGCGCTCCTGGATGGCCGCTTCGCTCATGCCCGTAGGCTCGATGCTCAGCAGCTCGCGCCCCAGCAGGTACGCCTCGATATCTTCGGTGGCGATGCTGCCGCCAAACTTGTTCAGGTTGCCGGGGGCGTTGTGCACCACCATGAGCTTGCCTTCTTCGTTCACCACGAGGCCGGCATGGGTGAAGTTGGCGTTGTTGCGCGCGCTGGTGGTGATGATATCCCCGGGTTTAATTTTTTTATTCATTGCTTTACGTTTTCTTACACCTCTGCCAGCGGAGACTTTGCTGCGATGACATCATATTTTGCATAATTCAGTTGTGCCGTGGGCGGCATGTAAATATCCACCCTGCTGCCCAGGGCGATGTGCCCGATTTTCTGAAACTGCTGCACCTTCTCCCGCACCTTTACGCTGGCAGTGATATGCCGCGCCATCAT
>CAZRJZ010000077.1:0-6733 GCA_964600465.1 uncultured Rickettsiales bacterium | reverse complement strand
ACTTTCAATACTGCTACACCGCCAGCAAGGTTTGCCCGACGTTCCTGCAGTTTTTCGCGGTCGTAATCGGAAGAAGTTTCCTCGATTTGCGCACGGATCTGATTGCAACGGGCTTCGATTTCCTTTTTATCGCCAGCGCCATCAACAATGGTGGTATCGTCTTTGGTGATCACCACTTTTTTCGCACGACCCAGTGATTTTACCGTTACATTCTCAAGCTTAATGCCGAGATCTTCGCTAATCAGTTCGCCATCAGCGAGAATAGCGATATCCTCAAGCATGGCTTTGCGACGATCGCCAAAGCCGGGCGCTTTTACCGCTGCAACTTTCAGACCGCCACGCAATTTATTAACCACGAGGGTAGCCAGCGCTTCGCCTTCCACATCCTCAGCGATAATCAGCAACGGACGCTGTTGCTGCACCACCGCTTCCAAAAGCGGGAGCATTTGCTGTAAACCGGAGAGCTTTTTCTCAAAAATCAGAATATAAGGGTTTTCAAGCTCTACCACCATTTTTTCAGCATTGGTGATGAAGTAAGGAGAGAGGTAGCCACGATCAAACATCATGCCTTCCACCACTTCCAGCTCAAACTCCAGACCTTTGGCTTCCTCTACGGTGATAACGCCTTCTTTGCCAACTTTCTGCATGGCTTCCGCGATACGCTTACCAATTTCCTGATCACCATTGGCAGAAATCGTGGCAACCTGCGCCCATTCCGCTTGCGAGCTTACGGGTTTGCTTTTTTTCTTAATTTCAGCAACCACCGCCTCTACGGCCGTGTCGATACCGCGCTTAAGATCCATCGGATTTAAGCCGGCCGCAACGGCTTTGGAGCCTTCACGCACGATTGCTTGCGCTAAAACGGTGGCCGTAGTAGTCCCGTCACCGGCAAGATCAGCGGTTTTGCTAGCCACTTCACGCAGCATTTGCGCGCCGATATTTTGAAATTTGTTAGAAAGCGAAATTTCTTTCGCAACGGTTACGCCGTCTTTGGTGGTGCGTGGTGCGCCGAAAGATTTCTCGATCACCACGTTACGGCCACGTGGTCCAAGCGTTACCTTTACCGCGTTGGCAAGAATATCCACGCCTTGTAATATTTGGGAACGTGCATCTGCACCGTACTTAAGTTCTTTAGCTGACATATCATGCTTCTCCAGTCTGAATAAATTTTAAAAACAGTGATGAATCCCCAGCCGCTGGAAAAAATCCGCTAACGACTATCAACTCATCGCTTACAACGCGTATTTAAGCGGCCTTCTTAGAAGGCGCTTTTTTACCTTCCAAAACGCCAATGACATCGGACTCTTTGAGGACAACGACTTCCGTGCCGTCTACTTTTATTTCATTGCCGCCCCATTTGGTAAAAAGCACGATATCTCCCACTTTCACATCAATGGCGACGTATTTGCCGCTTTCATCCCGCGCACCGGGGCCAACAGCGACCACTTCACCTTCTTGCGGTTTATCCTTAGCAGTGTCAGGGATGATGATGCCGCCAGCGGTCTTTTCTTCTGCTTCTAAACGGCGGACAACCAGACGGTCGCCAAGAGGACGAATATTCATACTAAAAACTCCTTTAAAGTGACGAATTAAAGACTAATGAAATGCTGTGCATTTACAAATCACCAGTCAAGGTGATGAGGGGCATATAGGAGCCAGAAATAGCGTGTCAAGAGCGGCATAATGATATTTCTATAAAAAATCTGATAGGCATCGCAAAAACGCTTATATTTTATGAAAGCCGGGGATTTAGGCGGCGCTTTATAATAAAGAAAGT
The DNA here is from genome assembly GCA_964600465.1 of uncultured Rickettsiales bacterium. Classification (GTDB taxonomy): domain Bacteria; phylum Pseudomonadota; class Alphaproteobacteria; order Rickettsiales; family SXRF01; genus CAYMDD01. The sequence goes on along the minus strand of CAZRJZ010000077.1, from coordinate 4,956 downwards.
CGAATTTCGCGCGCTGCTTTTAAGGGGTTGGCGGCTCCGGTTATGGGCCGCCCAATCACCAGATAATCGGCCCCGCTCGCCAGCGCTTCACGCGGAGTCAGCACACGTTTCTGGTCTCCTATTTCACTTCCAAACGGACGTATCCCCGGCGCCACCAGCGTAAAATCCGATCCGCAAGCTTCCCGTATGCGCGTTATTTCATGGGCAGAACAGACCACTCCATCCAAACCCGCTTTTTGAGCCAGAGTCGCCAGACGCAACGCCTGATCGGCAGCAGAGGCGGAAACCCCGGTTTGTTTCAGGTCTTCATCGTCTAAGCTCGTAAGCACCGTAACGCCAATAATCTTTGGCCGCACGCCACCCATGCTGCGGGAAATCTCACCGGCAGCTTCCGAAGCGGCTTGCATCATAGCCATACCCCCTGAAGTGTGCACCGTCAGCATAAACACCCCCAGACGCGCAGCAGACAGCACTGCGCCATGCACCGTGTTGGGAATATCATGAAATTTTAAGTCCAGAAAAATCGGCGCGCCGCAGGCCGCCACACGCCGCACACCTTCCGCGCCATTATGCGTAAAAAATTCTAATCCCAGTTTAATGGCTCCCACTTCGGGCGCAATTTCTTTCACGGAATCCACGGCGCGAGCGCAATCAGGCGTATCAATAGCGCAAATGACCGGCTGGGAAGGGACGTTCATTATCACATTCATGCCTTAGCTTGAGTGAGCAAATCTTCAAGCAATTGCGCGCACTCCGCATCCCACGCGCATCCAAGCTTAGAGGGAAAAAAATGACGCTGGAACGCCGCAATCGCTTTGGGCAGGTTTGCGGTATCATATCCATAGCGCGAAAGCAACTCAACAGCATCTGCCATGTCTGCCATAACGCCCTCGCTCACCCACGGCGCTCGCGGCCATAAGCCGCAACCTGCTTCAGCTAACTGCCTCCAGTTGAATAGCTCTCCCGGATCCTCTTTACGCTCCGGCGCAATATCGGAATGCCCCACCACATTGCGCGCCGGTATGGTATGACGGGCCATAATACCCTGACACAAGGCAATCACGCTTTGCATTTGCAGAGGCGGGAAGATTCGATAGCCGAATTCATGACCGGGATTCACTATTTCAATGCCAACGGAACGCTGATTGATGTTCGTATGACCCCGCCAGTAGCTCACCCCCGCATGCCAGGCACGCATATTTTCCGGCACCAACTGCCAGATATCGCCTTCCTCGCCCACCACATAATGCGCGCTTACTTTGCTGCGCGGATCAGTGAGGCGATCCAGCGCCGCTTGCGCCGTCAGCATACCGGTGTAATGCAACACCAGCATATCCACCGCAAGGTTCTCGCGGCTGTCCATGTTCGCAGAAGGCAGCTGGATAATACGCATCAGCCCCCTGCCCTGCCCGTTATTTGGAAATCAACGCAAGCGCCGCATCCGCCAAATCTTTGGCGGCGTCAATACGCCCCATGGCGCGCGCGCCTGCGCCAGCATTAGCCAGCGTAGAAGGCAACCCAAGAAACGCCTCCAGACGCACCGAGAGTGAAGACGCGGTAAATCCTTCTTGCTCCATTACCCAGCCGCCGCCGGCATCTTCAAACGCTTCTGCATTATAATACTGATGATTATCCATGGAATTCGGGTAGGGAACCAGAATACCCGGCCTGCCGCTTGCCGCCAGCTCCGCGATGGTCGAAGCCCCGGAACGCGCGATCACTAAATGACTTGCAGCCAGTCTTGCCGGAATATCAGAGAAAAATGTCGCTAGGTTAGCGCTCACTCCAAGCTGCGTATAAGCCGTCCGCGCTGAATCCAGATCCTCGGGCCTGCATTGCTGATCCAGCCTAATGCGTGCACGCATGGCAACAGGAAGCTTGGCAAGCGCCTCCGGCACTACGCGGCTAAAAACACTGGCACCCTGGCTACCTCCCGTAATCAATAGCTGCATTGTGCCCTCTGCTTGCAACTCCGGATAGGGAACCTGATGAAGCGCGCGTATTGCGGCACGCACCGGATTGCCCGTAACAATTACTTTATGACAATCTTCCGGCCCAATCATCCGTGTCACAGGAAAAGACGTGGCAATGCGCTGCACTTTTCCAGCAAGTAACCGGTTGGCCCGACCAAGCACTGCGTTTTGCTCATGAATCAGCGCCGGAATGCCCAATTTGCACGCAGCAAATACCGCCGGAAATGAAGGATAGCCGCCAAAACCAATCACAACGCCTGGCCTGAGTTTGCGCAGAAGCAACACTGCCTGCGCCATCCCAACCAATAAACTTCCTCCTCCCAATATTTTACCGGCGACCTTTTTACCCATGGTGCCGGAGCGTATGGTGTGAACATCCACTTTGGTGAATACCTCAGATGCTGCCGATACATAAGCGTGTGAGCGCTTATCGGTAATGAAAACCACTTTTTTCCCACGCGCCAGCAATTCCCCCGCGAGCGCCTCTGCGGGATAAGTATGGCCACCAGTGCCACCGGCTGTAAGAACTATAGGAGAATCAGTCATTCGTTAGCGCGACGCTTTAAAGCCTTTATTATTCCGTAGATACTAATGCCTCCCCACGCGGCTTCAAGCACAAAAGCAGCGAGATTCCAGTCTTTCAGCAAAGAGACCATAATCTCTAAAGAGCCAAGCAGATTTAAAAAAGAGTATCTCCAGCCATCGGCTCTGATGCGTTGCGTTTGCATCAATCCATAAGCCAGCAGCAAAGTAAATACGCCTATTCCGCCCATGATGTCATAGAGCATGCTTGATCTCCTTGATTGCAACCGGTATCCATGCATAAAAACGGAGATTACACAATGAAACATGTGGCGCTTTTAAAAGGTGGTTGGTCGGCGGAAAGAGAAGTTTCGCTTAAATCCGGCGCAGCCTGCGCCAAAGCCTTACGTGAGAAAGGCTACCGCGTCACCGAGATTGACGTGCAGCCGGACGTTGCGGAAATACTAGCGCGATTAAAGCCGGATGTTGCCTTCAACGCGCTTCATGGGCGCTTCGGGGAAGACGGTTGCATGCAGGGCGTACTCGAGATACTGAAAATTCCCTACACGCATTCCGGTGTTCTTGCTTCTGCACTGGCGATGGACAAAGCCATGGCTAAACGATTATTCACCGCACAGGGTATTCGCGTTCCACACGGAGTGCTCCTGAAGCATTCCGAGATCAGCGCCCAAGATCCCCTGCCCCGGCCTTATGTGGTAAAACCCGTAAACGAAGGCTCCAGCGTCGGAGTGCATTTGGTAATGCAGGGCGATAACCGAAGATTGGATAGCATCATTGACCATGCAAAAACTCCGGATTCGCCTGCCACCTATTTGGTAGAAGCCTATATTCCAGGCAGGGAGCTGACTGTGGCGGTACTGGACAATAAGCCGCTTGCCGTTACGGAATTAAGGCCCAAGGAGGGCTTTTATGATTACACCAACAAATACACCGGCGGAAAAACCGAGCATCTGATTCCGGCTCCTGTTGATGAACCTATTTATCGCTCCTGCATGCAGATGGCGCTTACGGCGCATCAAAGCCTTGGGTGCAGCGGCCTTTCCCGCGCTGATATCCGGTACGATGACACCAAGCCAGGCACCGAAGGACTCTACCTGCTAGAGATCAATACGCAGCCAGGAATGACCAATCTTTCGCTCTCTCCCGAACAAGCCGCCTATGCAGGCATTGATTTTCCTTCCCTGGTAGATCTTTTAGTAAGACAAGCAAGACTTTGGCAGTAAACCTCTGCATATATAGCAGGTAACTACGCATGAATATCCTCCCGGATTTTCATGACATAGTTTAGCCGCAATGTTTCTTGCGCCATGCGTTGCCAGTCCAGATTTGCGTAGGCGCGCTGGATTTCCGCTAATATTCTGACGTGTTGAGCTTCCAGCATTGCAGCAAAAGAAACAACCGCTTGCTTGTCGCTCAGCGCCTCCAGCCGCTCACGCATTTCCATCACTTCCATTAAAAGCGTTGGAGCTGGTTTTACATTGTCCCGATCACCGCCCACATAGATCCCTTGTATTTCAAGCAAATATCTCGCCCTCTTCAGGGGATTCCTCAGCACATCATAGGCCTCATTAATCGCCATGGATTGCTGTAATGCCACCTGTCGCTCCGGCAATGGCCTGGCGGAAAATCGGTCAGGATGATACTGTCGCTGCAGCGCAAAATAGGTTTGCTCCAGCTGCGCAAGGTCAATTACGAAGGAGGGCGAGAGGGAGAAGAGGGAGAAGTGCGAGGATTCGAGGATTCGAGGATTCGAGGACTCGAAGATCTGCCCCGTTTTTGTTGAATAACCGCCCAGTTCCTCGAGTCCTCTATTTCTCGATTCCTCAATTTCTCGAATCTTTGAATCCTCGCCAGTAGCACTACACATGAAAACTCTCACCGCATCCACAGCGGCCTTTTTCATTGGGATTGCGGAACACGAAGCCGGATTTCAGCTTTTCCTCCACAAAATCCATTTCCGTGCCGATCAGGAACATCACCGCCTTGGGATCAATCAGCACACGCACACCTTTTTCTTCCACCACTTCATCGAATTTTTCCGCCGCATCCGCGTATTCAATGGTATAGGAAAGCCCGGAGCAGCCGCGTGTACGAATACCCACTTTAATGCCATACGCAGGTTTACCGCGCTTATCGAGCAAATATCGAATTCGCCCGGCAGCAGCATCGGAGATGGTGATCAGGGAGGCGGCCATTATTTTACATCAAACGCTTTGGTCTTGAGTAAGCGATGTCCGAGCATATCCACGGCAATCTGGCTTTGCTCCAAAGGAATACAACCGATCAGCGGTTCAAAACTCTCTTCGTGCTGCTGCATATCGATAAATAAAACCTGGCTGTAAATCTTGTGAAAATTGTCGATGGTAATTTCATATGGGCCGCACAACAAGCCTCTGTCCACCACCTGTGTAGCAGTGGAAAAATTCACCACGTGAGCATC
>CAZRJZ010000076.1:0-6753 GCA_964600465.1 uncultured Rickettsiales bacterium | reverse complement strand
CCGGCAGCCGCAAAGGAGGGCATTAGAATGACCTCCATGGAGAGTACACGCGCATGAACCGCTCTCTTTCCACCGCTGAGCCTTTAGCCATTCGGATCCTGCTAATTGCGCTTGCGCTTGGTTTTATGACCGTGCTGATTGCATTGCCCTTGGCGGCAGTATTCACGGAGGCCTTCCGTCAAGGCCCTGAGGCTTACTTAACCGCCCTTTCAGAGCCTAATGCGCTAGCGGCTATCAAACTTACCCTGCTTGTGGCTGTCATTGCCGTGCCGCTCAACATAGCATTCGGCATTGCAAGCGCCTGGGCGGTTACAAAATTCGACTTCAAAGGCAAGCGCCTGTTGATTACGCTCATTGATTTACCCTTCTCGGTCTCTCCGGTTATTTCCGGCCTGATTTATGTGTTGCTTTTTGGTATGCACAGCATGCTTGGGCATTGGCTGATGGAGCATGACATTCAAATGATTTTTGCCGTACCGGGGCTGGTGATTGCCACGGTGTTCGTGACGCTGCCTTTCGTGGCGCGGGAACTGATTCCGCTCATGGAAGAGCAAGGCACGGAAAACGAGGAAGCCGCCATTATGCTCGGCGCGAATGGCTGGCAGACATTCTGGCAGGTCACGCTGCCCAACATTAAATGGGCACTGCTTTACGGGGTGCTGCTCTGTAACGCCCGCGCCATGGGAGAGTTTGGCGCGGTATCCGTGGTTTCCGGACATATTAAAGGCAAAACCAATACCATTCCGCTGCATGTGGAAATTCTCTACAATGAATATAATTTCGTTGCAGCCTTTGCCGTTGCGTCTATCCTCACCATTCTTGCGCTGATTACGCTGGTGTTAAAAACGGTGATTGAGCATAAGTTCGGGCATGGCGGGAAGGAGGTGTAAAGTTATGGCAACACCTAAACACTGCAATCAGAAAATATTGTTACTTATAGTATTAACTGTATTCTGCTCTGCTAATACAGTGCTCGCGGAGACTCAAGTGCAGGAGTTGCATTTTCAAGTCAACAACCATTCTCCCAAGCGGATATTAAGATTTCATACTAAAGTCGGTGCCCCTTATACAGAATATACTTCTATTTTAGATGAAGCGGAAATTGTAGACGCACATACAAAAAAATTAATACAAAGATTGTTGGTTCCGAATGAGGGCAGTCATCTTACGCTTCCCTTCAATCCTGCCGATTTAGATGCCTCTTATATTTTTAAAGATGTAAATTTCGACGAAAATCAGGACATTGTTATTCATTCAGGCAGTTATGTCAGCGGCAATACAAGCAATGCTTTCTGGCTTTATAATAAAAAGACTGAGAAATATGTTTATAATTCCGCATTGTCTGATCTAAGCAATGTCACTATCGATCCACAAAAGAAATTGATCTCTTCAAGTAGCAGTTGTTGTGCTGGGCTTTCAGCAGCAAGTGAAATATATGATTGGAAAGGAGAGGAACTTGAGTTGCTAGAGACGACCAGCAGGAGCAAGTTAGATCCCCAGCCTATTTTGGAAGCGCCTGATAATTGCCCGAATCCTACATGGGTAATTGATACTACTACAACTCATTACAATGGAAAAATAGAAGAAAGAAAATCCGATCCTTACGCAATGTGCGGTTAATACTTATAATTTGGTAAAGAAATGAGCATCCAGGTTAAAAACATCAATAAAAAATACGGTGATTTCATCGCGCTGAACAATGTAAGCCTTGAGATCAGGCCTGGCGAGCTGGTGGCGCTTTTAGGCCCGTCCGGTTCCGGAAAAACCACGCTACTGCGCATTATTGCAGGCCTGGATTTTGCGGATTACGGAGAAGTATTGATTGAAGGCAGAGAGGCCAACCAGCTCAATATCAAAGAGCGTAACGTAGGCTTCGTGTTCCAGCATTACGCGCTGTTTAAGCATATGAGCGTGTATGAGAACGTGGCGTTTGGCCTGAAGGTGCGACCTAAAACCATCCGCCCCCCCGCAGAAGAAATCCGCGAACGCGTTATGCGACTTTTAGAGTTGGTGCATTTGGATAAATTCCATGACCGCTATCCCTCTCAACTTTCCGGTGGCCAGCGGCAACGCGTGGCGCTGGCGCGTGCGCTGGCGGTAGAACCAAAGCTGTTGCTGCTGGATGAACCCTTTGGCGCGCTGGACGCCAAGGTACGTAAAGAATTGCGCCGCTGGCTGCGCCGTTTGCATGACGATTTGCACATCACCAGCATTTTCGTCACCCATGACCAGGAGGAAGCCATGGAAGTGGCTGACCGCGTGGTGGTGATGAATCAGGGCGGTATCGAGCAAATGGGAAGCCCGGAGGACGTCTATCACCGCCCCAGCAATGGTTTCGTGTATGACTTCCTTGGCAATTACAATGAATTCGCCGGCTGGAGGGATGAGCAAGGCCTGATTCATCTTGCTGAAGATGATCTGTTGGAAGCCCCTTCGGTTGCCATACAGCCTTCCGTTCGAAAAACTTCTCCACGTAATTGGCTGGCGCGCTATCCGGAGGTGGGAGGATTGTTAGGGAAAATTATGCCGGGTTTGACTCCTGCACCAAAAGACACTTTGCCTCCGGCAGCCGTGCCTTCCGCTCGGCAACGGACGCGGGCACGGCTGGCTGAACGCGGCGTGCCAGTGCGGGTGTTTGCGCGTCCGCATGAAATGTTTATCACCCGTACCCCCGAACAAGGGCAGGAGTATATTCCCGTAACGGTGATTCACATTAACCCCGCCGGTTCGCTGGCAAAAGTGGAGATGCAACGTAAAAATGGCATGATTTTGCAAGCAGAAGTCCCTAAAAGTATCATTGACTCCCTGCATATACGCAAAGCCGATGAAGTGCTTGTTCGGCCTAAAAACGTGCGGGTGTTTGAATAATTTATAAAAAAAGAAAAGAACCTGTCTTTATGAAGAAACACATTCTCCTCCTCCCCGGTGATGGTATTGGCCCTGAAGTGGTGGCCGAAGCGGTGAAAGTACTGGAGCATTTCAATGCTTCTGACGGGTTAACATTTACCACAGAAACAGCGCTGATTGGCGGTTGTGCCTATGACGCTACCGGTACGCCGTTTCCACCGGAAACGCTCGCAAAAGCAAGACAAGCCGACGCTATTATTTTAGGCGCCGTGGGCGGCCCCAAATGGGAAGGGCTGCCTTATGCCAGCCGGCCAGAGCGGGGCTTGCTGGGTTTGCGCAAGGAATTGAATTTATTTGCCAATTTACGACCCGCTATCTGCTTTGAGGCACTGGCCGATGCCTCCAGCTTAAAACGCGAGATTATCGCCGGGCTGGATATTATGATTGTGCGGGAGTTAACGGGAGATCTTTATTTCGGCACGCCACGCGGAGTGGAAACGTTGCCAGATGGCACGCGCCGCGGCTTCAACACGCTGGTATACACTTCACCGGAAGTGCAACGCATCGCCCGCGTAGCCTACGCGCTGGCACGTAAACGCGGCGGGAAAGTCTGCTCCGTAGATAAGGCCAATGTGGTGGAAGCCACCGAAATGTGGCGCGAAGAAATGCAAAAAATCCGCGATACGGAATTTCCGGATATCCATTTAAACCACATGTACGTAGATAACGCGGCCATGCAGCTGGTGCGCTCGCCAAAGCAGTTTGACGTGATAGTCACCACCAATATGTTCGGAGATATTTTATCGGATATCGGCGCGCAGTTAACAGGGTCGCTTGGCATGCTGCCTTCGGCCTCTCTTGGAGAAGAAGGCTCGCCTGGGCTTTATGAGCCTGTGCATGGCAGCGCTCCGGATATTGCCGGTAAAGGCATTGCCAACCCGATTGCCACTATTTTAAGCGTAGCCATGATGCTGCGTTACTCTTTTGGCTTGCCGGAGCAGGCAAACACCGTGGAAAACGCCGTAAAACGCGTGCTTGAGCAGAGCTTGCGCACCGCCGACATTATGCAAGAGGGCATGAAAAAACTCTCCACCCGTGAAATGGGCGATGCCGTGGTAAGCGCCCTGGCTTAAAAGAATATCATACCATTTCTCGATGTATTGATCGAGAAATGGTATCAGGCTTTCTCTTCGAGCACTTCCACGGTAACGTTATGATTGCTGTAAACGCAAATATCAGCGGCAATCTTCATGGAACGGCGAACGATTTCTTCCGCATCCAACCCTTCAATATCCTTAAGCGCCCGCGCCGCCGATAACGCGTAATTCCCGCCGGAACCGATGCCGATAATGCCGTCTTCCGGCTCCAGCACATCCCCGTTTCCCGATAGGATAAGCGCGGTGGTGGAATCGGCTACCGCCATCATGGCCTCCAGGCGGCGCAGGTAACGGTCAGTACGCCAGTCTTTGGCCAGCTCCACGCAGGCTCTGGTTAGCTGACCGGGATGTTTTTCTAATTTCGCTTCCAGCCGTTCAAACAGCGTGAATGCATCGGCGGTGGCTCCTGCAAATCCGGCAATAATGCTGCCGTTTGCCAGCGTGCGCACTTTTTTTGCCGTTGCTTTGACAATGGTAGGGCCGATACTCACCTGTCCGTCCCCAGCCAGCACAGTTTTTCCGCCTTTGCGCATGCATAAAATGGTGGTGCCGTACCAAAGACCAGGGTGAGGATGAGGGTTCATACAGATTCTCTTCTAAAGGTGGGACATGGTATATTGGAGCTATTTCCGCCAAATCAAGGGTTTTTTACTTGCAAAATCATATGCCTTCCTGTATTAGTCAGCCCCTTCATTTGAGGAATAAAGTATATGAAACAAGGTATTCACCCGGATTATCATAACATCACCATCGTCATGACCGATGGCACAAAATACCCGTCGCGCTCCACCTGGGGTAAAGAAGGTGATACGTTGCAGCTGGATGTAGACCCTAAAACGCATCCTGCATGGGTCGGCGGTGTTTCGTTGCGCAAAACCGGCCAGATGGAAAAATTTACCAACCGCTTCGGTGCGTTTGGAGCCGCCACCAGCAAACCGGCAGCCAAAAAATCCAGCGCGCAAGAAGACAAAAACGCAGAAGGCAACGCTTAGAAGTCTGAGCTGCCGTACCCTATTGGCGCCTGTCTGTCACCGCCGTTATGGCCTTTATGAGCATCGGCCAGGTGAGACCGTTTTCTCCATCGAAATCTGCAGCGCAGCGCTTGAAAACCTCATCGCACTCCCGTTCGCTGAGCGGAGGCCAGCCTTCCTGCTCGCATAGCGTGTGGATATCGTTACGGTGCCAGAGAATATCTACGAAATAACCTTGCGATTTAAGAAATGCGCGGGCCATATCGGTTGCGGCGCTTATTAATGCGTCAGGCTCATTATCTAGCATCACTACCACCAAATAATTAATGTTAATAGAATCTCATTAGGAGATTTGCCTTAATAATTAGTTAATTATTGATAATGAACTCTTGGCTCATATGTCCTATTTTGGTACTGCGTAGCCCGGCCAGGCCTATCCCCGTTTTGGGTGAGACCGTAAGATCGGGGTTATTATTTTTGCAAATTTTTGTTGGCTTGCTGTTGCCAAGCGAAAAACTGCACTTATATGTCACGCTATAGGGCGCGCCTTAAAAGAGCGTGAACGCACTGATTACTTTATATATTGAAGGAGCTATCGCATATGAGCAAGGTTATCGGCATCGATCTTGGGACCACCAATTCCTGCGTATCAATCATGGAAGGCGGCACGGTTAAGGTGATTGAGAATAGTGAGGGTCGCCGCACCACCCCTTCCATTATTGCTTTTAGTGAAGACGGCGAGCGCCTTGTAGGCGATCCTGCCAAACGGCAGGCCGTCACCAATCCGGAAAATACTATTTTTGCGGTAAAGCGCCTCATAGGCCGTAATTTTGCTGACCCGATTGTAAAAAAAGACATGGGATTGGTACCATATACCATTGCCAAAGCCGATAATGGGGATGCCTGGATCGAGGCACGCGGCGAGAAATACTCGCCCAGCCAAATCAGCGCCTTTATCCTGGCTAAAATGAAAGAAACCGCGGAAAGTTACCTTGGTGAGACCGTTACCCAGGCGGTCATTACGGTGCCAGCCTACTTCAACGATGCCCAGCGCCAGGCCACCAAAGACGCCGGTAAAATCGCGGGATTGGAAGTATTGCGCATCATCAATGAACCAACCGCTGCGGCCCTTGCTTACGGCTTAGATAAAAAAGAAGGAAAAACCGTCGTGGTTTATGACTTAGGCGGCGGTACGTTCGACGTGTCGGTACTGGAAATCGATGACGGCGTGTTTGAAGTAAAATCCACCAACGGCGACACATTCCTTGGCGGTGAAGACTTCGACAAACGGATCATCGACTTCCTGGCCGAAGAATTCCGCCGTGACCAGGGCATTGACCTGCGCGGCGACAAATTAGCCCTGCAACGCTTGAAAGAAGCGGCGGAGAAAGCAAAAATCGAGCTTTCCAGCTCCATGCAGACCGACGTGAATCTCCCCTTCATCACGGCTGACCAGAACGGCCCTAAGCACATGAACATCAAACTCAGCCGCGCACAACTGGAGTCTTTGGTGGAAGAGCTGATCCAAAAAACCATTGAGCCATGCAAAAACGCGCTCAAAGATGCAGGCGTTTCTGCCAGTCAGATCGATGAAGTGATTCTGGTAGGCGGCATGACGCGTATGCCGAAAGTGGTCGAAGCGGTAAAAGAGTTCTTTGGCCGCGAGCCGCATAAAGGCGTGAATCCGGATGAAGTGGTCGCCATGGGCGCCGCCATTCAAGGCGCTGTGCTTAAAGGCGATGTAAAAGACGTATTGCTGCTGGACGTAACACCACTGT
>CAZRJZ010000075.1:378-6754 GCA_964600465.1 uncultured Rickettsiales bacterium | reverse complement strand
ACCGTAACCTGGCGGCCTTTAAATTTCCCCGGTAAAATAGAGCCGCCGTAAATAAATACGCTCGGCACGTTAAGCCGCACCATGGCCATCATGAGGCCAGGCAAGGATTTATCGCACCCTGCAAGCCCCACGAGCGCGTCATAACAATGGCCGCGCATGGTCAGCTCCACCGAATCAGCAATCACTTCGCGTGACACCAGCGAGGATTTCATCCCCTGGTGCCCCATGGCAATGCCGTCGGTGACGGTGATGGTGGTAAATTCCCTTGGCGTGCCACCGGCCGCCGCCACGCCTTTTTTCACCACCTGCGCCTGACGCGACAGCGTGATGTTACACGGCGCCGCTTCATTCCAGGTAGTCGCCACACCAATCAGCGGCGCATGAATACCCGCTTCCGTAATGCCCATAGCATAAAGGTATGAACGGTGCGGCGCACGCGCAGGCCCTTCCGTAACATGACGGGAAGGCAGGGTGGATTTACCGAAAGTTTTGGTCATGAATGCTGTCCATTTATTGCGCAGCTGTACCTATACAGTAGCTTTTCGCGCTTTTCCAGTACCTCCTGCAAGCCTCACATACTTCGATAGCCCATGCCTGGTTTTCTCCCAGTAATGTGGACGAAAAATGAGTTGCCACAAGGCCTTATAGCTCGCCAGCGAATGCAAAAACCAGTATACGGGGAAAATAATCGCCGCCCGAATGAACCGCCAGCGTTTGCCGCGTTTAAGCGGAAGCACGCTTGCCGCCTGCTGCCAGTGCAACACCAGAAACATACATAAATTCAGCCACATTACCCAGCCAAACCATTGCGGCACACCCGGACCATGGCTGTAAAGCAGCCACAGCGAAAGCGCCCAGATAATTGGCGCCGTCAAAAATGCCAGACAGGAAATACCAATAAAAAATTGCAGCCCCATAAAAGAGGTCAGGCCAATTTCCTGAAGCAGCTTCACCGGACTTCGCATATGCACGCACCAGGTTTGCATATAGCCCTTAATCCAGCGGGAGCGCTGGTTAAACCAGGCAGAAAGCGTAATCGGCGCTTCTTCAAGCGTAAAGGAATCGAGCATTTGCGTACGCAACCCCGCCACCGATATACGCACGCCAATGTCGGCATCTTCGGTAACATTATACGGATCCCATGCCCCAAGCGCGCGCAGGCGTTTTAAATTAAAATGATTGCTGGTGCCGCCCAATGGCAGCGGAATTCCGAGCGCCTGCAGGCCCGGCAAGAGCGTGCGGAACAAAATACGGTATTCCAGCTCAAATAAACGCGTGAGCATGTTTTCATCGGCATTGAAATACCGCAACCGCGCCTGCAGACAGACAACATCCTTAGGCGCAGCGCGGAAAGCCGCCACGGAAGCACGCAGCTGATCCGGATGAGGGCGGTCTTCCGCATCATAAATAGTCAGGTAGTCGCCACGCGCAAAACGCAACCCATAATTACACGCTTTCGGCTTGGTGCGCGGTTTGGAAACCGGTACACGGATAATATCCACATGGTACCCCGGCCTTAGCGCCTGCGCGGCACGAAAGGTTTCGTCGTCATCGGCTTCGATGATGAGTTTAATATCCAGCTTCGCCACCGGATAATGCAGACGCGCCAGGGAAGCAAGCAGAGCCGGAAGGCTTTCCGCCTCCCGGTAAAGCGGTACAAGCAGCGTGTAAACAGGCAAATCCTTATCGCACAAGGTTTGCACCGGCGGTACGGATTTTCGGTGCTTCGCTGCCATGCGCCCTACCTGAAATACTGTTCCCTTGAGCAACATGGCGCTTGCATAAAGCACATGAAAAACCATCACCATACACACCGCCATCTGCCGAGGGTGGTGATAGACCGCCATGGCGGCGGCAATGATCATGAATACCAAACTTAATTTTTGCCGCCATTGCAAGGTACGCCGGGCGGAACGATGCGGAAACTGCACGTAAAGCATCGCCCGGCTTTCGGTGGTTAAGCGGCTGGAAAAAAGCCGCTCTATTTGCATACGGATATCCAGCGGGGACGTTACGACACAACGCCAGTTCTTCCCATAATGTTCTTTAAGCCAGGCGTGCAGAGCAAGGCTTGCCGGTTCGCTGGTGGCCACCACCACCACACCGGAGGCAAGCTTTTTCCATGGCAAAAAACGCAGGCGCAGATAATCATGCAGGTAGCAGGCCTGTGGCAGCATCGCATCGGGCGGATCTTCCGTTAGTTTAACAAAACTACATTGTTCCTGCTGCGCGATTGACTGGTAGAGAGACAGGTAATTAAGCGCCCCTTGCGCGAGTAAAATATCGCCCAACCTGCCCCCGGAATGGTTTTGCGTCTGCAAGGCCTGAGAAAGCTGCAGCTTGGAAATAGCGCCGCGCTGACGCAGCAGCCTGCCTAAAACAGCCACCGGTTAAAACCTGCTCCATAGCGCGAGCCGGATTCCCTCCCCTGCTCCCGCATTTTTACCGCCTACATCTGAAAAAACGCCGAGCTGTAAAGACTGCGCTGAAGTCAGAGCAACCAGCGCGGAGAGTTGCAATGTGGCAAGCGTGTAATCATCACGCGTGCTCTGCGTAAAGGTTACACTCCGGGCATTATCAGCGCGCCAGGTAATATATGCCTGCGGCATGACGGTTACGGTGTCCGTTACACTCAAACCCAGCGTAGCGTTGAGGCGATATTGATTCCGCGGCATGCCAAAACGGTAGCGATATTCCGGCTCCAGCTCCGCATAATGCGAACGCCCTAAATAGGAAAAGCGATACCCCATCGGCACAGCAAGCGCCATATCTGTGTGCCTGCTGCCGATCAACGGAGCATCGGCGTTGGAAAAACCTGGAAGCTTGATTTTTGGCTGAACCGCAAGCGCCAACGCGCCTTGCTGCAACAACGCACGCCGTACAAACCACTCAGATTCCGCTAACGCTAAATCAGACTTACCGGATGATTCCGCCTTATCTATCCATAAGCTCGCGCCAAAGGTCGTGTCCTGGTCGAAGCCATATTCCGCGTAAGGATTCCATTCCCACTTGCGGTAGTGGACCTGATTCTGGCGGTCGCCGGAATTGTCAAAGCGATCATTGCTGCGGTAATAAGAAAAGCTGTTGATGACCTGCAGATCGCCGGGCAACTGCGTCCATGCGCCAGCGTAGGCCGGTGCATAAAAAAAGAGAGGCAAAAAAAACCCATGCCAGGCCGGAAGCGACGGTTTTACTTTTTTCCTTCCCATTGCAAGGAAGCGGAACAGAGGAAGAAGCGACGGTTTGAGGAGCACGTAATTCCGCTTCATCTTACAATCAGCTAATGCACTTTACGCTCAAGATCCGCCACCACATACCTCACCATGTCATCCCCGCTGGCCTGATGCAGTTGCTCTTCCACAATCGAGCGCGCCGCCGCAATGGTAATATCCACCACGTGATCACGCACCTCCGCCACGGCTCTTTTCTCCTCTTCCGCAATACGATCCATCGCCTGATGGGTACGGCGCTGCATGGCGGCATTCAGCTCCACTTCCGCCTGCGCGAGCATTTGCTCGGCCGTGTCACGCGCGCGCGCGATGATGCCTTCCGCCTCCTTCATGCTCTCATGATATTTACGCTGATATAATGCGAGCGTTTTTTCCGCTTCCAAACGCAAGCTTTCCGCCTCGCTCAACTCCACGGCAATGCGACGCGAGCGCTTATCCATCGCTTGCGTGGCAAAACGCAGAATTTTTTTCCCAAACGCCGCAAAAAAAGCCACAAAACACACTGCAATCCAAAACTTAGGATCGGAAAGCATACAAAAAACCCTTCTAGTTTAAAAAAAAAGCCAGAGAACCAGCATCTACAGATACTGAAATCTAGCGCAGATTGCGCACTGATTCAAGCGCGGAAGCAACAGTAGCGGCATCCGGCTTTTGGTGCGTAAATTTTTCCACCATTTCAGTCACCAAACCAACGCCATCACGCATCATCTGCGAAAAAATTTCCTGCTGTTGCGCATGAATGCTCGCACTCGCCTGCTTTAATTTCTCGGCCATAGCCCGATCCATCTCCGCATTGGCATTATCAATACGCTGCTTAATGCTCATTTGCGCATCGGCAAACACCTGCTGCGAACGCAGGCGCGCATCGGCTAATGTGCGCTCATAACGCTCACGTGCATGCTCGGCCTGGTTTTTAAGCTCCTCGGCGCGCTGAAGATCGCTTTTCTTCAACGCCTCCCTCTGTTCGATAACGCGCAGCAAAGGAGGCAGCACCGCTTTAGCCAAAAGCAGCCATAAGAGCGAAAACGTGACCGCCAGCCAGAATAACTGCGAGACAAACCAGGTAGGATCAAGCTGCGGCATGGGAGATCAAGCAACTTAAACGTTTATACAACGAAAATAAGAATAAACAGTGCGCCCACACAGAAAATTCCCAGCGCTTCCACCATGCCCGCGCCAAGGATGAAGTATTTCGCAAGCTGAGGCTCCGCGCCAGGATTACGCGCAATGCCGTTCAGCAATGCGGCGAAGATATTGCCCACGCCAAGGGCAGCGCCCAACGCACCAATGGCCAACAGGCCGATACCGATATATTTCATGCCTTCTGCAAGGTATTTATATGCTTCCGCGTCCATGGAGTTACATCCTTATGTTACTTGAGGTTAATAAAAAGTGATTAGAAATCCTAGTGCAAATGAAGCGCATCATTGAGATAAACGCAAGTAAGAACTGTAAAAATATAGGCCTGCAATACGGCAATTGCGATATCAAAACCATTAAAAACATTCACTAAGCAAAACGTCATCCATCCTCCAAGAACGCCCATCATGACAATAAATCCAGCGGCGATCTTAAGAATCATGTGCCCCACCATCATGTTAGCCGCCAAACGGATAGAGAGGCTTATGGGGCGGGAAAGGTAGGAGAAAAGCTCGATGAGATACATCACCGGCGCCATCCACCACGGCGTGCCATGAGGAAGGAAGTACAATAAAAATTTCCCCAACCCGTGCTTATAAATCGCGATGAGGGTAACGGCAACAAACACCAGCATCGCCAGTGCAAATGTCACGATAATATGGCTGGTGACAGTAAAAGAATAAGGAATCATGCCAAATAAATTGGCAAAGAGCACAAACATGAACAAGCTGAAAATGAAAGGAAAATATTTAAGCCCCTCCTTCCCGCACGTATCAACAATCATGGTGCGGATAAACTGGATGCTGCCTTCGCTGGCCGATTGCCAGCGCCCGGGCACCAGCTCCAACCGCCGTTTGCCCACGCTAATAAATGCCAACACTCCCAGCATGGCCATGAGCATCCAGAAAGACGCATTGGTGAAGCTGATATCGTATTTCCCCAAATGCAGGGGGAAATATGGCACAATTTCAAACTGAGCCAAGGGACTGTGGGCGTGATCGGTCTTTGACACCAGGAATACCTTGTTTAAAAATAAACCCCTATCTACCCGAATCCGCTCCGTTGTCAAGCCATGCGGCGTATCATGAGGAAAATATAATTAAATAAATATAAAACAACAGGCTACGATCTAAAAAGCAGGCAAGCATCCCCGTAAGAGTAAAAACGGTAACGCGAAGCTATGGCATGTTTATAGGCTTGCCGCATCACTTCAAGGCCGCAAAAGGCGCTTACCAGCATAAACAACGTTGAGCGCGGCAAGTGAAAATTAGTAAGCAAAATATCGGCGGTTTTGAACGCATGCCCGGGAGTGATAAAAATATCGGTCTCGCCACTGAAAGGCCTTATTTTTCCGTGCCTATCCACTGCCGACTCCAGTACGCGCAGACTGGTGGTTCCCACCGCGACAATTTTTCTACCCTTACGCTTCGCCTCCTCTATCATTGTCACTGCTTCAGCGTTAATTTCCGCCCATTCGCTATGCATCACGTGCTGTTTCGTATCCTCTGCCTTGACCGGCAGAAACGTACCGCCGCCCACGTGCAGCGTCACGTGGGCGCACAGCGCGCCGCACGCCTCAAGCGTCCGCAACAATGCAGGCGTAAAATGCAAGCCGGCCGTAGGCGCCGCTACGGAAGCAGCTTTCTCTTGAGCGGCAAAAATCGTTTGATAGTCCTGACTGTCTTGCGCGTCCGCCACGCGCTGCTTTTCTATATACGGCGGAAGAGGAATGCGCCCATGCTCGGCAAGGGCCGCATAAAACTCCGCTTCAGGCAGAGGATAGAAAAGCACCACCTCGCCACTTTCGCGCTTTTCCAGCACTTCCGCTGAGAAATTTTGCGCAAAGGTAATCCTATCGCCGCTACGCAAGCGCTTAGCCGGTTTGGCAAATGCCTGCCAGCATACTCCCTGCTGCCCTCTGCGCCGCTTATGCAGCAGTATCTCCACCTTCATGTTCCCGCGCTTGCCATGCAACCTGGCAGGAATAACGCGCGTGTCGTTAAACA
>CAZRJZ010000075.1:0-368 GCA_964600465.1 uncultured Rickettsiales bacterium | reverse complement strand
CCGGAAAATGCGCAATGGCCGAATCCTGGAGCGTCTGATCCTTCACCACAAGCATTCGCGCCAACTCCCGTGGCGTAACGGGACGATCGGCAATGCATGCCGCCGGTAAATCAAAATCAAAAAGCGCCGTTTCCATGGACGTTTTAAAGCTAGACAGCAAGCGCAAAATGCAGCGGAGCGGCACAGGCGCTCTCACGGCAAGGCTGGCAGGTAAGCTCCACATAAAGCGTTCGGCGCGGATCCGCACCGTCCAGCTCCACCAAGCATGTGGCCTTAAAATCTCGTTTATAAACAAGCGTATGATCTATCTGCTGCGGTTCCGGATATTCCATAACCCCGGGATCCTTCACGCCAGGGCCAAAAACATT
>CAZRJZ010000074.1:5545-6806 GCA_964600465.1 uncultured Rickettsiales bacterium | reverse complement strand
AGGGTAAACAAGGTGGGCTGCATGCACGCCGTCAAGTGCTGGCGGTACTAAAAGACGCCAAACTCACGGACAAACTTTTCACCACCATTGCTGGACGCTACGAGGGTCGTGCAGGTGGTTATCTCCGTGTTTTAAAGGCTGGTTTCCGCTATGGCGACAATGCGCCTTTAGCGATTATTGAGTTTGTGGATCGTGATGAGTCTGCTAAAGGACAAGATTCAGGTCCTGTGTTTACCGCTGAGGATGCGGAAGGACAAGAGGCCGCGTAAAGCCGCTCATTCTGTTGCCGGTCAAGGTCGTTAATAAGACGTAAACGCCTGGTAAATGTTCTTTTCTTGCCTTCTACTGACGCGCACTTAACGGTTTTTTTCCCTTTTCCTGTTAAACCCAGTAGGGTTATCTATTTTTCGCGTGGCCTGCCCACGTGATATCAGGAGTTCCTAATGGGCATCGTTGTCGGCTTACTTTTCGTACTTGGTACCGTATTCGGAAGCTATATCATTTCTGGCGGCAAGATGGAAATTATTATCCACGCGCTGCCGCATGAGTTAATGGCCATTGGCGGTGGCGCTGTGGGAGCCATGATTGTGGCGAACAAAGGCACCGTATTGAAAAAAATCGGGAAGGCCTTTAAGAAGGCGTTGAAAGGCCCCTCCTGGCATAAGCATGAGTATAAAGATCTCCTGTGCCTGATGTTTCTCCTTTGTAAGTTAATGAAGTCCAAAGGGATGATTGCCATTGAACAACATATCGAAAAGCCGGAAGAAAGCAGCATATTCAAACAGTTTCCTAGCGTGTTAAAAGATCACTTTGCGATCGACCTTATGTGCGACACATTGCGCAGCATGACCATGGGCATGGAAAACCCGCACCAAATTGAAGATGTGATCGAAAAAAAGTTGGAGATGCACCATCACGAAGCTGGCGCTCCGGCGCATGCACTGCAAAACATGGCAGACGGGCTGCCGGCGATCGGTATCGTGGCCGCCGTGCTCGGGGTCATCAAAACCATGGCAAGCATCAACGAACCACCGGAGATTCTCGGTCAGATGATCGGCGGCGCGTTGGTTGGAACATTCTTAGGCGTATTTCTGGCCTATTGCTTCATCGGCCCAATCTCTACAAAAGCGCAGCAATCTCTCGATGGCGATCACCACTTTTATCTTATTATACGCGATGTCCTGGTTGCTCACCTTAAAGGCCTGGCGCCACAGCTTTCCATGGAAATCGGGCGCGGCGGTGTTCCTGGCTATTATCAACC
>CAZRJZ010000074.1:0-5535 GCA_964600465.1 uncultured Rickettsiales bacterium | reverse complement strand
GATATGGATTCCTAAACTATGGTATTTCTATCTGTATGGAAATGGAAGAAGCCACCAGTCAACTTAAAGTGGAAGGGTAGACTCAGTTAGATAACTGACTTTCTGCTTTGCGCAGTCTGATAATGCTGTTTGGATCATCATACACAGGCGCATTCAGGAAAAGCCTATCGAAGGTTTCTTTATAAATCGGATAAGCCACAATAACGGGATAGCTTAAGTCTGTCTTTATTTGCGGAAATTTCTCCTGATAAAACACTTCATCTCTAGGCGCGGCAGAAAACAATGCATTGGAAACATCAGCCTGCTGCTGCACAAGGCGCTGGATTAGCTCTGGAAACCGTGCGTTTTCTTCTTCGGAGAATTCCCCCTTAATCCGCGTTCCATCATTAGGGACGATGAGGTAATTTTTATACCCAATATTGGATATTGCCACAAACCACATACGCTTCACATCTGTTAAAAGCCCTTTTTTCTTTAATTGTATCAACATATCTTGCAGACTGAACGTTGTAATATACATAATATCGGCGCGATGGTCGGAGTTTAGGTAATATAAAGGAACCCGATAGCCACTATGAAACATCAGCATCGGAGAAATCCCCACAGGAGCTGCAGGGTGGCGTTCCCAGAAATACTGCGAGGTTGTCTTATCCGTCACGATAATATCGCCAGGCTTTAATTGGCTCTCAAGATATGAAAAAGCATGGTCATAGGCAGATTGACGTATAATAAATTCTTCTAAATTAAACTGCCTCCACTCTCTGCCATTGTATCCAACAATCACAGTACATACCAACGCAGCATAAGCGGTCGTTTTAATTGGATTGAATCGAATTTTCTTCAATCCCGTTTCTGCAATAATATATTGAATCCCTGCAAATAGAACGGGAACGAAAACAAATACATACCCCATACTTCGCCGCGGGTAAACCAGCGACATTTTATCAAATGCGCGCAGAAGCAGGACTGTTAATAAAAACCCGAAGAAGCTGGCCAGCAGCGCCCAACGCCGTTTCCTAATGCACTCAGTGATCCCCAACAGCATAACGATGAATAATACCAGCAACCCCTCAGCAGACCCCAAATCGGCTCTAACTGCATAACCGAAAGTAGAGAACCTTTCCAAAATATTCATAACGTAAGGGACCAGAGCCAGGATATTATCCCGAACCTGCAATAGGAATGAGCCGCTGTGAAAAGGGAAATTAAGGCTAATATGAGTGTCCAGCTTCCCTGCTGTTTCCAGTAAAAGAGAGTATCCGATAAGATATACCAAAAGCAGGGCATGTGTCAGGCCAAGAACAGTAAAGTTCAAAATACGGGCACCAGGATTCTTTGTAATATGATAAAGGAGTGTCAGGGCAAAAACTGGTAATATCGGAACAAATGCAAATTCACATAAAAGCGCCATTAATACGGCAAGAAAATACCAGAAAAGATATCGCGTGGACAGACGCTCACGAAAGGCAACAACGCACCACGCGGCCAGCAATATAAACACCATCCCCAGCGTATATCCTCTGACCAGCTGCGAGTTCTCAACAAAAATTTTTGAGAAGGCGGCGATGAATGCTGCCAACAGCGCTACGTTCTGGTTTTTGTAAAAGTCCCTTGCCACGATATAGCTGAGCGGAATTAAGACAATGCCTGATACAAGGGAAATTAAGCGCGCCATCCACGGACTATCGTCAATATGAAGCAGCAGATGATTTAAAAGTAAAAGCAGCGGCGGATGCAGATCTTCCGTAACGTTAACCCAAAATACCTCTCGTAATGTCGGTTGCTTACTAATAGAAATAATCCACATCTAGTCCTGGGTATAGTGACATTCGCCTAACCCATAGACACTGATGAACACTCCGCATACCACAAGGAAAGCCATAATGACGCTCTCCTGGTAACGCGAAGCCTGATAAGAAGAACCATATGAATGCATTATTACAGCACCTGAAGAATTAAGCATTTTGCATGAAAAAGATACTCATCTGTATTCTAAGCTATAATGCATCGGCTCATATAAAAGAAGTCTTGGAGAGAATACCACAAGATTTTCTCTACTCGAGCATGCATGAAACGCACGTGCTACTGCTGGATGACGCCTCAAAAGACGACACCTATGCCATTGCCATGGAATATGCAAAACACGACCCGCAAAAATACACCGTGATTAAGAATCCCGTTAATTTAAGATATGGTGGCAACCAGAAACGCGGCTATCGCTATGCCATTGATAACAAATATGATACCGTGATACTTCTCCATGGCGACGCACAATACGCACCGGAATTACTTCCACAAATGGCAGAGCCAATTCTTTCCAATAATGCCGATGTCGTGCTCGGCTCACGCATGATCAATAAAGCCGACGCGCTTAAAGGCGGTATGCCTTATTATAAATTCTTTGGTAACATCGCTCTCACCGCAATACAAAACATTTTACTTGGTTCGCGCCTGGCTGAATTCCATACGGGCTACCGCGCCTATTACTGTCATGCGCTAAAGCAAATTCCATTTGAAGAAAATTCGGATTATTTTGAATTCGACACAGACATTATCATCCAAATGCTGCGCGCCAAAGCACGCGTTCAAGAAATTCCGATTCCAACCTTTTATGGCAATGAAGTCTGCCATGTGAATGCGGTGAAGTACGGCCTGCTGGTGCTCAGATCAACAATATTCGCTCCATTCATGCGGCGCTTCCGCGTGCAATCCCTGATGCGCGATTAACGTGGCAACCTATTTAACGGGTGATGCTGCCAGATATTCTCGCGCCAGATCTACATAATTTTGGGCGGAAACTCCAAAAAACTTTACTTCATCTGCATTTAAATCTCTAAAATATTTAGCCGGATTTCCTGCCCAAAGCTGGCCTTTAGGCACCCGCTTTCCTGGCGTTACCAGTGCTCCCGCCGCCACCATAGCGCCTGATTCCACGACCACCCCATCCATGACCGTAGCGCGCATACCAATAAAACATTCGTCCTCCAGCGTGCAGGCATGCAACAATACGCTGTGGCCAATAGTAATGTTACTACCAATAATCGTAGGGCCAGTATGGCGCGTTACATGAATAACGGTGCCATCTTGTACATTGGTACGCTCTCCGATGCGAATATAATTCACGTCCCCACGCACCACGCACCCAAACCAGATTCCTGAATCCGCACCAATCTGCACGTCACCAATCAGTGCAGCGCCGGGCGCGATATACGCCGAAGGGTGAATATGCGGAAGCACCTTGGTGGAGCTGAATTCTCCTTGGTAGGGAAGGATAAAAGGCCGCATATCGTTACCCCGATCTAAAATAACACTCCTAAAGTGCCGCCTGTGCAGCCGCCAATCTGGCAACCGGCACGCGGTAAGGCGAGCAGGAAACATAATCTAAGCCAGCTGACTGACAAAAGGCGATCGAGGCCGGATCTCCACCATGCTCTCCGCAAATTCCCAGCTTCATATCGCTGCGTACTGCTCGCCCGCGCTCGGCTGCAATGCGGATTAATTCTCCTACGCCTTTAGTATCCAGCGTTACAAATGGATCGTGCTCCACGATGCCACGCTGCTTATACGCTTCGATAAAATTAGCGGAATCATCCCGCGAAATGCCAAATGTCGTTTGCGTCAAATCATTGGTGCCGAAACTGAAAAATGCGGCATGCTCGGCAATGTCACCGGCACGCAGCGCTGCACGCGGCAATTCAATCATGGTACCCACCAGATAATCTATTTTCATTCCATGCGCTTGCATCACTTCCTGTGCAACCCGATCAATAAGGATTTTTAAAATGCCCAGTTCCTTCGGTGTCATCACCAACGGAACCATAATTTCCGGGCATACGGTTTCGTTCTTTTCTTTCGCCACCGAAATAGCCGCCTCGAATATGGCGCGCGCCTGCATCTCGTATATTTCCGGGTAGGTAATGCCTAAACGACAACCACGATGACCAAGCATGGGGTTTTGCTCTTTGAGCTCATGCGCACGCTGCTTCACCGTTTCCACGCTCACCCCGGCAGCATCCGCCACTTCGCGCATTTCATGCTCGGCGTGGGGCAAAAACTCATGAAGCGGCGGATCGAGCAGGCGAATTGTCACCGGTAATCCACTCATGATACGGAATAGCTCCACAAAATCGGCGCGCTGATACGGCAATAATTTCTCAAGTGCCGCTTTACGGCCATTTACGTCCGAGGCCACAATCATTTCACGCATGGCAATAATGCGTTTGGAGTCAAAAAACATATGTTCAGTACGGCAAAGGCCAATTCCCTCTGCACCAAAACGCCGTGCGGTGGAAGCGTCCAGCGGTGTTTCCGCGTTCGTGCGTACTTTAAGTTTACGCACACTATCGGCCCATTGCATGAGGGTATTAAAATCGTCCGATAATTTTGGCTGAATGGTAGGAATTTCACCCAGCATGACTTCGCCGGTTGAGCCATTAATGGTGATAATATCGCCTTCCCGGATTTCATGCTTGCCTGAGCGTAAACGCCTTGCGGCATAATCAATGTAAAGCTCCCCTGCCCCGGAGACACATGGCTTTCCCATGCCACGCGCCACCACGGCGGCATGACTGGTCATGCCGCCACGTGCGGTTAAAATACCTTGCGCAGCATGCATGCCGTGAATATCCTCGGGGCTTGTCTCGATACGCACCAGTATTACTTTTTCTTTATGCTGCGCACGCGCCTCAGCATCTTCCGCCGAAAACACCACCGCACCGGAAGCAGCGCCTGGCGAAGCCGGAAGCCCGGTGGTTACAATGGTTTTTTTCGCCTTAGGGTCGAGCGTGGGATGAAGCAATTGGTCCAGACTTTTAGGGTCAATGCGCTTAATCGCCTCCTCACGGCTGATAATTTTTTCTCCCACCATGTCCACGGCAATTTTCAAAGCTGCGGCGGCGGTGCGTTTTCCAACGCGCGTTTGCAGCATCCATAATTTATTATTCTGTACCGTAAACTCAATATCCTGCATGTCGCGGTAATGACGCTCCAGCGTGTCGAACACGCCAGTGAGCTGCTTGTACACCACGGGCATGGCTTGCGCCATTTGCTCCAGCGTTTGCGGTGTGCGAATACCCGCCACCACGTCCTCGCCTTGCGCATTAATAAGGAATTCTCCGTAATACGCACGCTCTCCGGTGGAGGGATTGCGCGTAAACGCCACACCGGTACAGCAGTCTTCCCCCATATTGCCAAACACCATGGACTGCACGTTCACCGCCGTTCCCCAGGATTCAGGAATCTCGTGTAAGCGGCGGTAGGTAATGGCGCGTGGGTTCATCCAGGAATTAAATACGGCAAAAATAGCGCCCCATAACTGCTCATGCACATCCGCAGGAAACGGCTTGCCTAATTGCGATTGCACTACTTCCTTGTACTGCCCCACCAGTTTCTGCAAATCTTCCGCCGCAAGCTCAGTGTCCAGCTCCACGCCTTTTTCGCGCTTCATTTCCTCCAGCATTTCTTCAAAATGGTAATGATCCAGTTCCAGCACCACGTCCGAATACATTTGAATAAAGCGACGATAGGAATCATACG
>CAZRJZ010000073.1:772-6819 GCA_964600465.1 uncultured Rickettsiales bacterium | reverse complement strand
GCCACGATTTTAGAGCCGAATTTTTCAAGCCACCGCTTGGCTTTTCCTACGCGGGAATAATCCACCACTCTTCCGTGCTCAATACGCAAGGAACCTGCCTTACCGTCAATGAACTGCTTATATATGTCGCCAACTGCCTTGGTAACGGCAGGGTTTGGCTTGCTGCGAATGGAGATATAGCCTGTGGTCATGCCGTTTTCGACAACCGGCATAGCATTGGCCTGCACCCAGTAATGATCGCCGTTTTTCACGCGGTTTTTGACGAAGCCGCTCCAGGGTTTTCCTGCCTTCAGATCACGCCAGAGATCCTCGAATGCTTCGGGTGGCATGTCACAGTGGCGGATGAGGTTGTGCGGTTGTCCAATCAGTTCCTCCCGCGTGAACCCGGAAATGGCGACAAAGTCCTCGTTAACAAAGCGGATTCTACCCTTTTCGTCCGTGCTTGACACGATGACGGAGCCATCTTCCATCAGTACTTCACGTCCGGTGACTGGGCCATTATTGCGCATACATTGCCTCCTTATGGCGTTGCAAATTAACCGATTGACTGTGACAGCTAGTTATTTATAGATTATTAAAAAGAACGTGCCTGAGGTGTATTTTTTTAGTACAGCAGGAAATTACGTCATGCAAAACATCGGAAGATGGCTGCCCTCGGTTTTCCATCAGTCGCCGCTGAATTAATCTTTGTATTTTGTTAATCTATTTGTGGCAGGCTTGGGTGGCAAAATTATTTTAATACAGGGGGATGAATGACTTTATCAACCAGCCGGCTTATGCAGTGTGGACTATCACAGGAGCAAGCGGCATCAATGCATACCTCTGTTATGGCTTTGGAAAAAGAGGCCGCTGGCAATCAGGAAACTTTCTGGCATTCACTGCGCAAGCAGGTGCTGAAACCATCCCATCCTCTTGCCTTGCATGAAGCGTTGCGGGATTATGCCTATGCCGGCTGGGATGAAAAGACGCGAGGCATTCGCCCCATTTGGAAAGCAGAGCCGGAGCGCCTGGCGCGCACCAATATCTCACAGATTCTAAAGAAGAAAAACCTTCCTGATTACGACGCTCTCTATCGCTGGTCAATTGAGCACGGGCGCGATTTCTGGGCGATGATGATGGAGCGGCTGAAAATCCCATTTGCAGGAGGATACAAACCTACCGCGCAAAGCATTGTAGACATCAACAATCCCAAAGCGCCTAAATGGTTTCCGAATGCAAAGATGAACGTGGTGAATGCCTGTTTTCTTGCCCCGCCGGGTGCAACGGCGCTCGTGTATCAAAAAGAAGGTGAAAGCGAGTTGCAGTATTTCACCTATGCGCAGTTAGATGCATGGAGCAATCGGATTGCAAACGCACTGGTAAAGCATGGCTTCAAGCCGCAAGACCGCATTGGTATTTGTATGCCGTTTAATGTGGAATCTGTGGTTATTTTTTTGGGCGTGCTCAAAATGGGCGGCACGCTGGTGTCGCTGGCCGATAGTTTTAAAGCCGCTGATCTTGACTTGCGTTTCGATGCAGCCAAGCCCGTAAAAGCTGTTTTCACGCAGGATGTAACGGGTGGGCTTAAAGCATTTCCGCTGTATCCTACGGTATGTGAATCCAAATTTGCGCCGGATGCCATTGTTGTCACTACCGGAAATACCGAATTTAAACCGCAACGCGCAAGCGATATCCATTTTGATGCGTTTCTTGCCGGTGCATCGGATAGTTTTGCGCCGGTGGAGATGGACGCAGAGGCTTACATCAATGTGATATTTTCTTCCTCCACTTCCAGCCCGAAAGAATCTTCCAATTCGCTCCCCAAACCACCGAAGGCAATTCCTTGGAAACCCGCAACGGCCATCAAAGGAATTGTGTATTCGCATTTGCACCACGATATGCAGCCGGGCAAGGTCTTATGCTGGCCTACTAATCTTGGCTGGATGATGGGATCATTCGCTATTTTTGCTGCGATGGGAAATCAGGCGACGCTGGCGATTTTCAATGGGAACGCGACATCGGCGGCATTTGCGAAGTTTGTGGAAAAAGCGGACGTTACCATGCTTGGGCTTGTGCCGTCGATTGCTGAGACATGGCAAAAAACAGACGCGCTCAAAGATGCGGATTGGAGCAAAATCGACTTATTCAGCTCCACCGGCTCGCCCTCCAATAAGAGTAACTATTTCTGGCTCATGTCGCGCGTGCAGGGTTATGCGCCGTGTTTTGAATATATGGGCGGTACTGAGATTGGGGGCGGTTATTTAATATGCTCGTTCCATCACCCGGCCGCGCCGTCATGTTTTACCACCCCCAATTTAGGCACGGATATTTATATTGCGGATAAAGACGGTGACGCCGCGCGGGGCGCTGAAGCGTTTATTGTCATGCACAATGAAAAAGGCGCCTGCCCACCGATGGGACTTTCTACCGTGCTGCTCAACTTTGACCATGATGATAAATATTTTACGCGTGAGCTTAAAACCCCGGATGGTAAGTTGCTGCGCGAGCATGGCGATGTGATTATCACCGCACCGAACGGTTTTTATATCTCTAATGGCCGTGCGGATGATGGCATCAATATCAACGGCATCAAAACCAGCTCGCTTGATCTGGAAAACTATATTAAGGATGCGCGTATCCCCGCCATTAAAGAGCTTGCGGCGATTGGGGTTCGTCCACCGGAGGGCGGCGAAGATTGGCTGGTGATTTATGTGGTTGTCGATGCGCAAGGGGGCAGCATCAATGCAGAGGAGCTGAAACTGCAGGTGCGCGATGCAATTAAATTACGCAATCCGCAGCTTGCCCGGGTGCATGATGTGGTAATGATTCCAGCATTGCCTTATACCGCTACAGGCAAGCTAATGCGCCGTTATTTGCAGGACTTGTATATTGAGAATCTTTCTGCATCGGCAGACCGCAAAACGGGAAGCTGATACACTAATACTAATTCGCAATCAATATATTGATTGCGTTACGCTGGCTGCGCCGCAATAGCATCATTATATTCCCTTACCGGACTCCACACTCAACACTTCAACACCTTGCGCCTTGGTGCGCGCAATCTGGCTTGTAACGCGCTGACGCTTTGTGGGCCGATGGCGCAATGTCAGCGTGATAGCGCCAATCATGGCCACCAGCAAAACCAGACCGGAAATCTGGAAGGCGTAAATATAATCGGTGTATAAAATCTGACCCAGCGCCTCGGTATTGGTAAGTGCATCCGCTTCAGGAATGGCGTTCTTTGGGGGCGCAAACACCGCCGGAAGCCGCATGGACGCGTACGCCACCCCCACAAGCTCCAGGCAAATCAGTGCGGCGACTCCGCCGCCGACCCCGAGGTTCTTGCGGAAGCCTTCGCGCAATTCCTCGGTATTGACATTCAGCATCATCACCACAAATAAAAACAATACCGCCACCGCGCCAACATAGACGATCACCAGCGTCATGGCTAAATATTCAGCGCCTAAGAGCAAAAAAAGTCCCGCAGCGTTAAAAAACGAAAAAATCAAGAAGAAGACGGAATGCACGGGATTGCGCGAAGTAATCACCGCCATGGCGGAAGCCGCAACCAAAAAAGCAAAGATATAAAAGAGCGCCGTAGAGATCAATTCAGCCATAACGCCTATGAACAATTTGGAGGTTGCCGCACGTAAAGAACTCCCGCTTACATAAGCTAAAATACCCCCGCCGTCAAAGCCTCTTTGCAATTGGCATATTATACTAATTCGCAATCAATATATTGATTGCGTTACGCTGGCTGCGCCGCGCAAAACCGCCGCTTTCGGCGACGGTTTTGAACAATTTACATCAACGCCTGATTGAGTTAGAAAAGCTTAGACGGAATGCGACAAAGGCGGTATCATGGTGCCTCCTCATCCATAAAATTGAAATACGACTTATGAGAACCATTTTAACGGCAATCCTTGGGCTTTTTATTATATCAAGCGCTGATGCGGCGTCGACTGAGTCAGTCAACCAACTTACAAAGATTCAGGCCTACTTAAATTCCATTTCCACCATTGCCGCAGAATTCAGTCAAGTAGCGCCGGACGGTTCTCTGACCTCGGGCAAGTTTTTTCTAAAACGTCCCGGACGTATGCGCTGGCAGTATAACCCTCCGACGCCGCTGCTCATGGTGGCCAGCCACAAGGAGATCATTTATTTCGACTACGAGCTTCAGCAGGTAAGCCATTTTCCCTTAGATTCCACCTTGGCGGGGTTTCTTGCACGGGAACGCATCGATCTGGGCGATCCCGCAATTGTGGTCAAAAACCTCGAACAAGCATCGGGTATCTTACGCTTGAGCATTGCTGAAAAAGGCCGCGAAGACGAGGGAGGGCTAATGCTTGAGTTTTCAGATTCTCCTCTGCTTATCCGCAATATGGTGATTACCGACGCTCAAGGGCAGACCACCACGGTCGCCCTCAATAACGCCCGGTTCGACATTCCGCTGGAAGACGGGCTGTTTGAGTTTAAAGATCCGCGTAAACGCCGCCGTACCTAGCAACCCTACTGCGCCAGGAGCGCCAACAACAAAATGGCCACAATATTCGCTATTTTGATCATCGGGTTTACCGCCGGGCCGGCAGTGTCTTTGTAAGGATCGCCCACGGTGTCGCCGGTGACGGCAGCCTTGTGTGCCGCCGACCCTTTACCGCCATGATGCCCTTCTTCTATATATTTTTTCGCATTGTCCCAGGCGCCGCCGCCGGCTGTCATGGAAATGGCAACGAATAATCCGGTAACGATTATTCCCATCAGCATTGCTCCCAGCGCTGCAAACGCTTCCGCCTGCCCTGCAATCGCCTCAATAATAAAGTAGAGCGCCACAGGCGCCACCACGGGCAGCAATGAGGGCACAATCATCTCCCGGATAGCTGCTTTGGTGAGCATATCCACCGCCTTGCCGTAGTCAGGCTTTGCCGTTCCCGCCATGATTCCCGGAATTTCCTTAAACTGGCGGCGCACTTCCACCACCACGGCGCCCGCAGCCCGCCCCACCGCCATCATGCCGAATGCGCCAAAAAGATACGGCAGCAATCCCCCCATGAACAAACCTACCACCACAAAGGGATCGGAGAGCACAAACTGTACGTTCACATCGGGAAAATAATGTTTTAAGTCCTCCGTATACGCGGCAAAAAGCACCAGCGACGCAAGCGCCGCAGAGCCAATCGCATAGCCTTTTGTCACGGCCTTGGTAGTGTTTCCGACCGCATCCAGCGCGTCAGTCGTTTCACGCACCTCAGGCGGAAGCTCGGCCATCTCTGCAATGCCGCCTGCATTATCGGTAACGGGACCGTACGCGTCGAGCGCGACAATCATTCCCGCCAAGGCAAGCATCGTGGTGGCGGCAATGGCAACGCCGAACAGGCCGCATTGCATGTAGGCGCTAATAATACCGGCGCAAATAATCAGTGCAGGAATAGCCGTCGCCTCCATGGAAACGGCCAGCCCTTGAATCACGTTGGTGCCGTGACCGGTGGTTGACGCTTGCGCCACGCTTCTGACCGGACGATAGCGCGTGGAGGTGTAATATTCCGTAATCCACACTAACGCGCCGGTCACGCAAAGCCCGATCAAGCCGCAAAGGAATAATTCGGCGCCTGAAAATATCTTATTGCCAATGGAATAAAGGCTTCTAAAACCAACAAGATACTCCGTCACGCAGGCAATCGCGCCGGCAGAAAGCACTGCCGTGACAATAAGGCCTTTATAAAGCGCACGCATGATATTGCGGCCGCTGCTTAAGCGCACGAAGAACGTCCCGATTACGGAGGCAAGAATACAGCTTCCCGCAAGGCCTAACGGATAGGCCATCATGGCGCCGCGAGCAACGGAATCGGTGAAATAAATAGCAGCCAGCAACATGGTCGCAACAATGGTTACCACATAGGTCTCGAACCAATCCGCAGCCATACCGGCGCAATCACCTACGTTATCGCCCACGTTATCGGCAATAACCGCTGGATTGCGTGGATCATCTTCCGGTATCCCAGCTTCCACTTTCCCCACCAGATCCGCCCCCACGTCAGCGCCTTTGGTGAAAATACCACCGCCGAGCCGCG
>CAZRJZ010000073.1:0-762 GCA_964600465.1 uncultured Rickettsiales bacterium | reverse complement strand
AAAAATAGAGATAAGCGAAGCACCGAAACTCAACGCCACGAGCGCTTCTAAAATTCGCCGCTCAGCCACGTCCATATGCAATAAAAACGCATAATATCCCGTAATGCCGATCAATCCCAGGCCCACCACCAGCATACCGGTTACCGCACCTGATTTAAAGGCAATGCCCAATGCGTTTTGAAGGCCGACACGGGCCGCCTCCGCCGTACGCACGTTCGCGCGCACCGAAATATTCATGCCAATATAACCGGCAAGCGCAGAAAATACTGCGCCAATGACAAACCCAATCCCCACGTAGCCGCCAAGTTGAGAGGTAAGCAAAATGCATATTACCAGTCCCACCGCGCCAATAGTCATATACTGCCGGTTAAGATATGCTCTTGCGCCTTCTAAAATGGCGCCTGCAATATCCCTCATACGATCCGTGCCAACGGGCGCACGCAAAATAGACCGCACCGTTCCCAATCCGTAGATTAGCGAAACAGCGCCGCAAACGATGATCCAGAGCAGGGAATTTTGCATAAATCAGGCCTTTCGGTAATGATAGTAAACAGGCTCATTAGACCTTCTTTTGTCATAGGCCTAACAAGCGCCGGGTATTCATGGCAGAACAATCCGTACTAGGCAAGCAGTTATACAAAACCCACCCTCACCCCCTGACGGATTTTGCATAAGCCCATAGTTTTGGGATTGGGGTGAGGTTGAGGGCGGCTTTGAGGAGGAATCGGAGTCCTGCTTTGAAGCAAGAGATCAGGCTTCGTT
>CAZRJZ010000072.1:5815-6895 GCA_964600465.1 uncultured Rickettsiales bacterium | reverse complement strand
AGCGCTTTGCGTTGTAGCGTATCGCGCACACCCAATTTCCGCCTGGATTATCCGGCGCTTGCTTACCATACGCTTTGCCAGCATCGTCAATATCATGCAGAAAAAAGAGATACTGCCTGAATTTCTGCAGGAGCGCTGCAAGGCGGTTTTTCTCTCCAACGCGCTGGCAGCGCTACTTACACGAAAAACATATCAGGAATCCATGCGGAGCGCCACCCGCGCAGCGATTGCACAACTACAACCCCCCTCCAGCCATTCGCCCTCGCAGCTTGCCGCTGATACGGCGCTCGCTTTGCTGTGAGAGGTTGAAAATGATTTTTTGTCATTGTTCCGTAATAGAGTTGACCTATAATGGGCGCGGGTTATGATAAATTGGTTCATTTTGCCTACTGGAACTATTTTCCGTGTCAGACTTACCACACCGTAGATATATTAGAAAGAATCGTTGGCGAGCGCTTGGCTTTGCCTCTATGGCGCTTATATCTACCAGCCTTACCAGCGTTTACCTTTTGCCGTCTGCTAATGTCAGCGCCTCCTCCAGCGGTTACGCATGGAGCAAGTTGGGTAAGGAACTGGCGCAGAATTCCTTGGGAAACTCCCATTTTTCGCCTAAGCTCGCCGGTATCACCACCACCCTCTCGCCCACTCCTGAAGCGTTGTGGCATATGCCGCGTTCGCCCTATCCGGAAATGCTGCGCGCGTTCCAGGAACCAGCGTGGGCCACGCCTTACCCGGAGGCACAGCTCGCCCGGGCAGCAGTTTCTTTCGAGCCGGAGGCAACCGTTTTCTCCCCCGCAGGAACGGAGGGATTTCTGGGTTCTTCGGGTTATGCTTTTGCTCTACCACCGGCGGCGGATAGCCTGAATCTTAATTCTTATCCACCGCTTATGTGGCTTGCGGATTGGATCGAGAGTATCGGAAATGGCAATCCTCCTCCCTTCTTGCTTATCGCAGACGCACAGGCAGAAGGCATCGTAACCGGGGGGGGGCTATCCAGTCCCGAAGGCTCTGCGAGTCCGGAAGGCTCTGCGAGTCCCGAAGGTTCTGTGAGTCCCGAAGGCTCCGGAAGTCCTGTGAGTC
>CAZRJZ010000072.1:1937-5715 GCA_964600465.1 uncultured Rickettsiales bacterium | reverse complement strand
CGGAAGGCTCTGCGAGTCCGGAAGGCTCTGCGAGTCCGGAAGGCTCTGCGAGTCCGGAAGGCTCTGCGAGTCCCGAAGGCTCTGCGAGTCCGGAGAAATCTCCGAGTCCCGAGAGTTCTGTGAGTCCGGAGTCCTCAAATTCCTCGTCTTCCTCCTCTATCACCTCCTCTTCTTCTTGCTCGATACCTCCGGATAATCCACCCCCCCTGCCACCACCGCCGTTGCCACCCAATGTGGCTCCTCCGTTACCTCCGCCCGATCCCCCAATGATACGGGCAGAACCGTTGGATACGCGGTATCGCGATCTTTGCGTAACGTCCACGCAGCTGGAAACCGGGCATTTTGATCCTTTAACCGGCGAGTTATTAGTCCCTACGCCAGATCCGGTGCTCTCAACCTTGGATTTACTAGGGCAGGTAGCCGGCTCCAAACCCCCCGCCGGCGTATGCATGCCGATGAAAACGACACCTTTGCAGCCGCTTGACGGTTATCGCTATCTTCCAAAACTTGCTTATGGCTACTACTTAAACGCCAACGATAACGGGTACAACTACGATGCAATGAATTACCGTTATGGGCCTGAGGAGTTGCGCTACAAAGGATTCGGCAACGAGATGCGCAGCATGTCTACCATGCTTGGAACCGCGCAGGGCGCCAGGGGACAGCTTAATTTCAATTGCGAGATCCATCATAGCTATACCGGCCGCGCAACGGACATTGTGGCTATTACCAATTTTAGACGCATGCAAATGTTTGACTGCGCGGCGCAATATATTTTACGGCGCGCTTTGCTCCCTTGGTATCTATACGAGCCACAAGGCAGTCCCCTTACCAAATACAGCTTCAATAACGTGCAAAATGCGTATTACGAAATCCCTCCCGCTTTCTGCCAGCCATTGCTTTCCGGAAAAAATGCGCTTTATGCGGCAAGCGGGAAATACAATCAGGCACAGCTTGGCATGGCGCCTGTAAACCACGTACACATGACTGACTGGATGGGGATGTTCGGCATTACGCTGGTCGACTTACAATTGTATGCCACGCTCGGGATGATGCAGGCGATTGGCCATGTTATGAACGAGGATGAGTATTACCTCTCGAGCACGGTGATGGACGCTTACACAAAAATACTCGTTCAAGGAAAGCATCCCACCGGACTTGCTGCAGGCACGTATAAAAGCAAGGAGCTCCTACCGCGAACTTACATGAATTTTAACAGGACAAATCTGCCTTGCGTTCTTGATAAAGGCGCAGCTCCCATTAATTTGCCCATCGGAATCGACCCTTTACCACCACCTCCGCCACCGCCCCCTCCAGCCGACTCGGCAGTTTTTTGCCCTGATCAGCCGCCACCGCCGCCGCCACCGCCGACCAATCCACCTCCGCCCAAATGCGAATCAAGCGGCCCACCGAGTCCGATAAGGCTACAACCCGCGAATTTGACGGTATTGCAAACGGATTATTATTGCCCGAATGCCGAAGTTATCCGTGATCCCAGCCATCCTTTCTCTCCGCGCCATCAAGTGGTCAGTTATGACTATAACCCCTCCACAGGCTCAGATGGCTATGTAAATATCGGCATCCCAGGAGCCGGCATTGCCGCGCAAAGCGCTATTGCCGGTACGGATCGTGCCTACTCGGCCTTTACAGACGGTGTTTACACTCAAGCATGGGAAGAAGCCGGCGCTTGTAAAACGCAACCGGTAAGAGGCTATTCCGGCTGGGTATCGAATGGCGGAAAAATCGAAGAGCCTGAGGTCGTATGCGCGATTGTTCCTGTGGATGTGCTTTCCTCACGCGTCCAGGCTTTTAACGCATGCATGGGGTACAGGTTAGAAAAAAACAGGCGCGCCTTCATCAAATACATCGACGGCATGAAACCCACCGTCCCCACCGCCGAGGAGGTCAAGGACTGGAACGCAAATACCAAACCATGCTCTACAAAATATTACCAAGCGGATAATAATCCTGGAGAATGCTGGTCGCCGTTAACCGTGAACCAGTGCTGCCATATTCTAATCAAAGACATAGTCCCCGCCAACCAGTTAAAAATACGCACCTGCACCCCGGCGATACTAAAACGAAGAAATCCGGCCAGCCAGAGTCTGCTAGGCGTGTCTTTTGATGATCGCAATCCCAAAATCGCCCTCGTGGAAGATTATTTCAAAACAGGCATCGGCACGTACGAGGAAGACCTCGAACGCGCAAAAAAATTAGCTGAGCAGGCACCTTCATGTTTAGGCGACGGCGTTCCGGCGGAATACCATTTTGACTACTGGATTCGCAGTTACTATGAAGACGGCAAAAGAGTAGGCGCCTATATGCCGTACATGCGCTGGTGGGATACCGGAGTGAGCGCAGGAATGCCGTGGAAATACGGAAGCCATATCAATACATTAGGAACATACGATCATATTGTCGGCGTCGGTAGAGAAGCACGAACGGTGTACGACATTGCCGAAAAACAGGACGTGCTGGATGATTATAACAGCCACATCACCAACCCGGGCAATCCCGGGATGATCTTTACTCCCGTCTACCCCGATATAGCGCCGGACGCCACACCGGAGCCGCAAAATCCGGATAGTCAGGTTCCAAAGAAAATATGGTTTGGCTGGAATCATGAAAGCAAGCAATTCTTCCCCGCACTTAACAAGAACGCGCCAAGTTTCTACGCCTGGCCGCTCGAACTTGAAAAAGACGCCAACCTTCCACAAGGCAGGCAAGCTGGCAACATTGGCGGATGGGCAGAGTTGGTGCTGCACCAGGTATACACCATGCGAAATCATAATCTGCAATGCCTGGGGCGCTATGAGAAGCTCTTTAAAGAGGGCGATGGCGATAATTACGTGCACTACGCCGCAGGAGCGAGCTACACCAGCGTAGGAAAAACCACAAAATTCACCGATCCAAACACGGGAAATCCTTCAGAAAAACTGGAGAAACGCGGAACGCTTCCATGGCCGCTGGCATGGCGCGGTTATACTTCCGACTTTTTCGATATGGATGGAGTAAACGGCTCCGGTCTCGGGTTTTTGAACAATATTCCAATCGTCAATGGAGGCGTTGGAGGTTTCGATTATGCGCAGCAGGGAGATATTGGGGTGGTGGGCATCAATGGAATGCTCTACGCGTTTTATATTGAAAATGTTGGATTCCCAGCTGAGTTTGAAAAAAAATATCTTGTAAAAGTTACGCTTGATCCCACAAATTATCATGCCGTGTTCAACGACAATTTATCGCGCTGGGAAGTGTGGTCGACGACGGGGGGCATTCTAGGCTGGTCCTACCCGGATAAAATCTATGTTCGTGGATGGAATTTTGGCAAGTTTCCGGACTCCACCGGTGTTACAAACCAATGGGGGATGGGCCCCACACGGGTCATTTACCGTAACGAGGTGCCATCCGCCTATACCGTGGGCTTCACACCCGCCACTTTATGGGCAAACGTGCAGGTCCCCAAAGTGGATGTAGCCACAGGAAGCGTTTCCGGCTTCCTTAAGAATCAACCGTCCTGCCTGGATCCGGATTATTCCGTATGCGTGCTTCCTAACAACGCCGACGTTACAACCGGCGGAGTGATAGGCTGGCAGCAAGGCGTACTTTACAGACCCCGTTGGGATGCCGGCTACACCTGGCCAAGCACCCCCGCCGATTCCTCTTCCATGCCGACGAATGAGTTCTCCAAATTAGTGAACGACGGCATGGATCCACCGATGAATTGGCGCGGCGGAAGCGGAACAAAAATACTCGCGGTCGGCGGCACCGGCGCTATCAC
>CAZRJZ010000072.1:0-1927 GCA_964600465.1 uncultured Rickettsiales bacterium | reverse complement strand
CCGGCCCCCTGCCGCAGCCAGGCAGCTCGAAGCTTTATCCTTGGAAGTCCTGCGGCATTTACGTGCCCGGCCCACAGTATATCCCGCTGCCTAAACCGATTAAGCGGTAACCAGAACTAGTATCCTATCTTAACTAAATATCAGGGTTTATGGGTTATCGGTTTTTGTGCAACCTTAAAGCACGGAGGCTACGATGACTCAGAAACGCTACCTTGTCAAACTGACGGAGGAAGAACGGTCACGACTGGAAGGAATGCTGAAGAAAGGGAAGCATGCGGCGGCGATGCTCACCAAAATCAGGATTCTTCTCAAGGCCGACGCGGATCATCCCGACGGCGGCTGCACGGACGCCGAGATTTGCAAGGCGTTGTCGCTGCAAAAAAACCGGCCGGAAGAGGTACGCAAACGCTTCGTGGAAGAGGGATTGGATCGCCTCCTCACGCGCAAGAAACGCCTGACGCCGCCCGTTGCGCCCATCTTCGACGGCGAGAAGGAAGCGCGGCTCATTCAACTGGCCTGCTCCGAGCCGCCCCAAGGCCGCGCCCGTTGGACGCTGCAACTGCTGGCTGGAAAGCTGGTGGAATTGAACATCGTGGATGCGGTGAGCGATGACACCGTGCGTCTGGCGCTTAAAAAAACGAACTTAAGCCTCATCTCAGGAAGCAGTGGGTGATTCCCCCGGAGCAAAACGGGGCCTTCGTGGCAGCGATGGAGGATGTGCTGGAAGTCTACACGCGTCCGCACGATCCCAATCGTCCCGTGGTTTGTCTGGACGAAGCGAGCAAACAACTGACGAAGGAAACCCGGATCCCGTTGCCGATGGAGCCTGGGCAGCCGGCCCACTTCGACTACGAATACGAGCGAAACGGCACCGCCAACTGTTTCATGCTGTTTGCGCCGCTCGAAGGCTTCCGGCACGTGGAAGTAACAGAGCGCAGAACCGCCGTGGATTATGCGCACATCCTCAAAAGCCTGTCCGACACGCACTTCGCCGATGCCGAACAGATCGTGCTGGTGCAGGATAATCTCAACACGCATGTCAAGGCATCGTTGTATGAGGTATTCCCGCCCCAGGAAGCGCGGCGGCTGGTGGAGCGTTTTGAGTGGCACTACACGCCCAAACATGGGTCATGGCTGAATATGGCCGAATCCGAGTTGGCGCATCTTGCCAATCAGTGTCTTGACCGTCGCATTCCCGACAAGGAAACGCTGCAACAAGAAATCGCCGCATGGCAAACCTATCGCAACACCCGCCACACCAAAGCCAATTGGCAATTCAACACCGAAAAAGCCAGGATGAAACTGAAACGTCTATACCCTGTTATTTAGTTAAGATAACCTACTAGGGCTGAGGCGCGATGCTCAGCCCTTCCGCATTTGCGCCTATGTTTACCGTGCTGCCATCGGGAATTTTACCTTCCAATAAAAGCGTTGCCAGCGGATTTTGCAATGCGCGCTGCACCACACGCTTAAGCGGCCTGGCGCCATAGGCAGGATCGAATCCCGCTTCCGCCAGCCAGTCAAGCGCCGCCTGATCAAGACTTAAAACGATATGACGTTGATCCAAACGATCACGCAGACCTTGCAGCTGAATCCGCACAATATCATGCATCTGTCCGGAGGTAAGGCGGTTGAAAATCACCATTTCATCCAGACGATTCAAAAACTCAGGACGGAAAGCTTTACGCACCGCCCCCATAACCTGGTCGCGTACCGATCCGGTAATCTCCGAGCTATTGGTTAAGAATTCAGAACCTAGGTTAGAGGTTAATATAATCATGGTATTGCGGAAATCCACGGTCCTGCCCTGCCCGTCCGTTAAGCGTCCATCATCGAGCACTTGCAGAAGAATATTGAACACATCCGGATGCGCTTTTTCCACCTCATCAAACAAAATGACCTGGTAGGGCCGGCGCCGTACCGCCTC
>CAZRJZ010000071.1:0-6901 GCA_964600465.1 uncultured Rickettsiales bacterium | reverse complement strand
GCCGCAAAGATAAAGACTACTCCACGCTTCTTATCGCCCTTCTTGAAGTAGCGGCGAACGATACGCCGGAAAATAGGCGCAAATTTCTTTCTCAATCGATGGAAACCTCGCTTCCCCTGATACAAAAACGCGTGCTTGCAGCCGTGCTTGCGCGCCAGGGAGAATATGAACGCGCCTATACGATTTTAGAAGGGAGCACCATTATGGAAGCAGCCGAATCTTTAGGCTCGTGGCAGGTGGTGGATATTTATTCACGCCTGGGGAAAACCGCAGAACTTAAACGAGCCACCGAGGCGAGTACATCCGATGAACGACCTATCTTACAGGATTTACGCGCTATGCTGGCCGCCGCAACCGGAGACATGGCGGCTATCAGAAAAATTCTCAGCAAAGACCCTCCCCCGGAGTTGCGGTTTATTTCCGACATGCAATCGCTTTCTCAAGCAAACCGGCAGCATGATGCATCCCTTTATTTAGCGCAAAGCTTATACGAAAAAGACCCCTCCCCAAACAATCGCATCATCCTGGCGAGCGCTTTGGTGGCTTCAGGAAAATACAGCGCCGCCTTGCCGCATTTGCAAAACCTCAAAGAGCCCACCAAAGAAACCCATGAGCTTTACGTGCAGGCGCTGCTGGGAATGGTCAAGCAGGGTGCGGAATTACCACCGCACATGCTGGAAAAAGCCCTCTTGGAACTTCTTGCCAAAGGCGGACGCTCCGCACAGGAAAAGGCCGGCATTGCGTACGCGCTGGAAGAGGCCGGACAAAAAGATAAATCCCGCGAGATCTTTATCCGTCTTTCGGAAGGAAAACCGTTTGAAAGCGCAGAGGTGAAACAAGTTCTTTACCTGATTGGTGAAACGCCAGATGAAAGTGGGCTGGAGTGGATTCAGCGGCGGGCAAAAGAGGCCGATGCATCAGAAAAAGCATCCTGGGCACAGGTATTATTAGACGCCAAGCAACCACAGCAGGCCGCAGAGCTATACACCACATCGGAAGAGGCGCTTTTACCTGAAAATGCAGATATTTTTATTGAGGCGCTCAGCGCCGCCGGACAAGAAAAACAGCTGGAAGAACTACTTGCAAAGCAAATTCCCCACGCTGAAACCGGTGAGCTGCTTAAAAAATACGCTCAAGTCGCTGAAGGACATCATTTCACTGCCTTAAGCCGGCAAGCCTGGGAAAAATTATATGGATTAGACCCTAAAAATAAGGACGCGCTGCATGCCCTGGCAATCGATGCTTTTGATCGGAAACGCACCACAGAAGCGCAGCGTTATTTGAACGAATATCTTGCGCTTGGGGAAGGAGATTACCTCACTAATTATTACTATGCTGAAACCCTGCAGCGGCAAAAGAATCCTGAGGCAAAAACCTATTATGAACGCGCTTACGCACAGCTTTCCGGCGTTTCTTTAAAGGATTTCAGTGAGTCATCCATCAAAGCCGGCGTTCTTCAGCGCTTAGGCCGCCTGGAAGAAGCTAAAATTTTAATGAAAGAACTAATTGACACATACCCCCACAATACCGCACTTAAAGCAGATTATACAAATCTGTTAATTCAGATGCGTGATTTTAACGAAGCGTCGCACATATTGTCTAATACGCCCGAGGAGATTGCCCCATGAGAAAAATACCGTTTTCACTGCTACTTCTTTCTTTTTGCAGTTCAACGTCAGTTGCTTATGCCGCCGACAACACGGGCGATGACGCTCGGTTACGCCTGGAGCTGGCGCGCCTGCAGGTCTATACCAGCACCAACCAGCTGGACGCCGCAGAAAAACTACTGACAACATTAAAACAGCGGCACCCCTATAACGCCGATGTGTTATTGGCCGAAGCCGATATGAACCTGCAAGCCGGCAACAAAGGCGCAGGACTCATTGCACTCCAGGCGGCACAGCTGGCGGACACGGAAAATGTAGAGATTATGCAGCGCCGGGAAGAAATCCGGCAGCCGGATACCATGCTTGCGGCAGCGGGAGAATATAAAAGCTCCAAAAACCTCTCTATGGAGCATATCGCCAGGCTTTCCGGCCAGGCTAAATACGGCGCCGATTATGCTTTAGGCGCCACTTTTGAGCATAATACCGCACAAATCAGACCTATTACCCGGGCCAATGGCACCACCGCACGTTTTGAAGGTAAGCGTGAACGCCTGACTTTAAATGGCGTGCATGTTGATCAAAACGGCAATGAAGCAAAAGCCTTGCTTTATGCTACCAAAAAAACCCTCGGCATCGGCGGACGTTACACCTGGCTGGACGCGCGCGGCGCAACGGAAATACAAGCAGATCTTTTTTCTCCGGATTGGAATTATCTTGAGAGTATCGTAGGTTACGGAACACGCGACGGATTGCGCCTCTCCCGCACGCAATTTATCAGCCCTTCTTTACAAGGCATGATTGGCGGCGGCGCGAACCATTATGGCTTGGAAGGCGATCGTAACGTGGCAACAACCGGCGCAGCCAATGCAGAATTGCATTATTTGATCCCTAAATCATGGGGTGCCACCGGCATTCAGACGCTCGATAGCACCCGATTCTCGATTAATTACGCTCTCGACGCCGAATATAAAATCGACTCGGATGAAAAAAACGGGCCCACAGGGCGTTATCGTCCCTTCCCGCTCAGCAGCTATGAAGTCCACGCCGCTAATCTTTCTGCAAGCATGGAAATGTATGACCGGTTATTGCTGGATGCTTTTGGCGGCTATGCACTGGATCGCATGGGGGGCGAAGGACCGCAGTTTGGCGGATTCCTGACCTACGCGCCTGAGAAAGGCCCTCAAATCCAGCTTTATGCTTCGCGCGGTATTTCCGGAACGCGCGACAGCGACCGCTCCGAGCGCGCCGGCATCAACCTGGCCTGGAAGTTCTGAGCGTATTCTTGACATACCATGGAACCTACCTCTTCGGATACAGGCACGGCCATAAAGCCGGAGCGCACTAAAATTTTCCCGTTACGGCGCGTTGCGGTATTGGAGATGCTGGTTTTTTTTGCCGCAGTGCTTGGCTACGATTATGCCTTTGGAGAAGGCGTACGTTTTCTGGGCACTGCTCTGCATCCTTTCTGGATCATTTTGTTGCTGGTATCAGCGCAATACGGGCCGAATGAATCGGTACTGTGCGCGCTGCTTGCAAGCGTATTGCTGCTGGTGGGCAATCTGCCGGAGCAGCGCATTACCGAAACCATGTACGCCTACCTGCTACGCACGGCGCATTTGCCTTTTTTATGGATGGTAACGGCGCTGGTGCTTGGCGGGATTCGTGGCCGTGAATTACAGACTATCCGCAACTTAAAAGAGAAATCCTCGCGCGCTGAAATAAGCGCGGAAGCCATTGCCGATGCGTATGGCAGCCTGCGCCATACCAAAGACTACCTCGAGATGCGCCTGGCGGAAGAGCGCAGTAGCGTAGCCACCGTCTTCCGGGCCGCGCAGGTGTTGGACAACGCACGCCCAGAGACTATGCTTGACGCGGTAGCGCAGATGGTCCGGGTAACGCTCAATCCTCTCTGCTTTTCTATTTACCGCTTAGAGCCAACCGGCCTGACCCTGTTCTACACGGAAGGCAATTGCGAAATAAAAGACGATTTTATTCCCAATGAAAGCGCGCTTTTCCAATCTGTTATAGATCAGAAGCTCAACTTATGCATTACCTCGTCAGCTGATGAAGAATTACTTGCCGGCGCCATTATGGCTGGCGCTATTTATGGAACGGATAATACCCGGCCTATCGGCATGCTCCGCATTGAAGACATGAAATTCACGGAACTTTCCTTACGCAGTATCGATAACTTCCGCATTCTCTGCTTATGGATAGGCAGAGCCGTAGAAACCGCCCTGTCCCAAAAAGACAATGAAGCCTTTTATGAAACCTATGAGCTTCCCACGCTTGTCAGCGGATAAACCGGCGCTTGGCGCGATCCTTCTTGCGCTTGCGGTCAGTGTGGCCGAAGCAGGCCACTTCCGTGGTTGCTATTCA
The DNA here is from genome assembly GCA_964600465.1 of uncultured Rickettsiales bacterium. Lineage (GTDB taxonomy): Bacteria > Pseudomonadota > Alphaproteobacteria > Rickettsiales > SXRF01 > CAYMDD01. The sequence goes on along the minus strand of CAZRJZ010000071.1, from coordinate 2,915 downwards.
TATTCACCTTATTTGCAGGGATGTTCGGATCGGTGGCGTGCCTGGCAACAGCAATTTCCGGACTCTTCATCTGCCCTTCAACGCCGGAGGCCTTGCTTGCCGGATTAATGCCCTTAAACGACCGCCAGGAGAGCGCCTGGCTCTATGAGCGTATTGCGTTTGGCCGTAATGACGTGGGCGGCACCGGCATTGAACCGCTGCAAGACGTGCTCGCATGCGGCACTTTACTGCAAAAACAAGCGGCGATTGTCAAAATCACTCGCTGGTTCCGTCCGCAATTCGCCCCAATGCTGCGATTGGCCGCTCAAGATTCCGACGCCGCCGTGCGTGTGCAGGCCGCAACCGCAATTGCGAATCTTGAGCGTGGATATATGCAACAATATCTTATGCTTGAAAAAGAAAACCAAAGCGCCGGTAAAGGCGAGAAACTGGCCAATCTTTGTTATGAATTCGCGCTTTCCGGTATGGCAGATAGCGAATCCGCCAGCCGGCTTTCAGCACGCGCCGTAGAGCTATACAATGCGCTTTTAGAAGAGTCCGGCGCCACAGAGATGCGCATGAAGTTGGCAAGGCTCTATTTAGAGCGGTGCGAACCGGCAAAAGCGGAAGCATTGCTCGAGCCTTATGCCGGCGGCGGCATGAACGCCGAAACCGCAGCGCTTTACCTTGAAGCGCTATACCAGCAAAAAGCCTATGGCCGCGCCCGTAAGTTCGCCACACAGGCTTACCGCACGCTGCAGGATCAGTCACCTCGCGGACGGGAGCTAACCGAATTTTTTATGCTCTGGGCAGAGGATGATGCGCATGCGGCCTGAAAATGCGTCCATACCCGATGTCTGCCTGATCCTGGAGGGCACCTACCCTTATGCCATGGGAGGGGTGGCCAACTGGACGCATGAACTGATCCGTATGCAAGATCACCTGACCTTTAGCATTGTGGCGCTGGTAAGTCCGGATTTTGAGGGCGAGATGCTCTACGCCCTCCCCGGCAATGTGATACAGGTGCATACCATACGCCTACAACGCCTTCCGCAAGGCGTTTCGCGCTTACCCGGAAAACATGAAGCTGATCTTTTCACTGCGCTGGAAAGGCCGCTGTTGAATTTGCAGTCACATGCCGGACTGGCCGACTTGGAGGCATTGCTTTCCCTCCTTACGCCCTACCGGGAGTTTTTAGGAAAAGCGCTGCTTTTAGACTCCCAAGCCGCATGGAACCTGCTCCAGCGCATGTACAAACAAACCATGCCGGATGCCGCTTTTTTAGATTATTTCTGGTCCTGGCGCGGTCTTTTAAGCAGCCTTTATTCCGTGCTGCTGTGCGAGTTGCCGGCAGCAAAATCCTATCATGCGCTTTGCACCGGCTACGCAGGGCTTATGCTTGCGCGTGCGCACCTGGAAACTGGCCGCCCTTGCGCTATTACCGAACACGGCATTTACACCAACGAACGACGCATCGAGATTGCTTCCGCTTCCTGGCTGGACGACGGACGCGGCCAGAACCTGACCTTCCAATCCAAAGAGCGTGAACTGCGCGACTTCTGGATCGATATGTTCACCGGCTATTCCCGCCTTGCCTATGCAACGGCCAGTAAAATCGTAACGCTTTATGAAGGCAACCAGGATTTCCAGCGTATGGATGGGGCCGACTCGCGCAAAATGCACGTCATTGCCAACGGAATTGATATCGAGCGCTTTAGCGCCGTGCAGCGCGTAGCGCACCCGCCGACCGTAGCGCTTATTGGACGCGTGGTGCCCATTAAGGATATAAAAACATTCCTGCATGCGGTCGCGCTGCTCCAGCGGCGCATTCCTTCCCTGCGCGCGCTTATTATTGGCCCTGCGGATGAAGACCCGGAATATCATCAGGAATGCTTAAGCCTGGCAGAACATTTACAGCTGGGAGACATCCTGTCTTTTACAGGAAAAGTCCGGATTGAGGATTATCTTGGCACCATCGACGAGATTGCGCTCACTTCACTCAGTGAAGCGCAACCACTGGTTATTTTAGAAGCCGGAGCGGCGGGCGTGCCTACGGTGGCCACCGATGTCGGCTCCTGCCGTGAGCTGATTATGGGCGCGCGCAGCGAAACGCCACCGCTGGGCCCAGGCGGCGCGGTTACGCCCCTTGCCAATCCCAAAGCAGTCTCAGACGCCATGTTCCATTTACTGGATGATTTTAGCTATTACACGCAATGCTCTCAAGCCATCCGCGCCCGCGTGGAGCGTTATTATTCCAAAAAAGACCAACATGGGGCTTACGCTAGTCTTTACAAAGAATTGATGGCGGCATAGATCTCCTGGCTTGCGCAAATCCATAATTTTTCATAGCATCGCAACCATGCGATGCACAGTTTTCTATCTATGTAGTTGCTTTTTTCTCTTCCTCACAGCGCCATTAGGCGCGCAGGAAGCGCCGCAGTCGTTGCAGCAAATCAACCTCTCTTTTGCCCCTATCGTGAAGAAAACGGCTCCGGCGGTGGTCAATATCTACACCAAGCGCAAAGTGCTGGAACGGCGAATTTCGCCGTTGCTGATGGATCCTTTTTTCGACCAATTTTTGCAGCAGGGCGTGCCGCAGGAAAAAGTAATCAGCTCCCTCGGCTCCGGCGTCATTATTTCTGCGGAAGGCATGCTGGTAACAAGTTATCATGTGGTGAAAGACGCGGATCAAGTCACCGTGGTGCTTGCCGACCGCCGGGAGTTTGAAGCAAAAATAGAAAAAATAGATCCGCAAACCGATCTGGCTTTTTTAAAGATCAATCCAAAAGACAAGCTGCCTTTTATCTCTTTGCGCGACTCCGACACCTTGGAAACAGGCGACCTTGTGCTGGCGCTTGGCAATCCTTTCGGTGTCGGCCAGACGGTGACGCATGGCATTATCTCGGCGCTGGCTCGTAATGCCGCTGGAGCTTCCG
>CAZRJZ010000070.1:6376-6978 GCA_964600465.1 uncultured Rickettsiales bacterium | reverse complement strand
GAGCGCTTGCCATTGCCGAGGGCGTGGAGACCGAAGAATCGTTTATAACGCTTAAAGAACTTGGCATAGAGCTGTTTCAGGGATACTATTTCTCCGCTCCGCAACCTGCGGAAGCGTTTTGTAACGCAAAGTAACTCATGCGCTGTGGATATATTGCCCTGCTCGGCGCGCCAAACGCCGGAAAATCAACGCTGCTTAATCAAATGGTTGGTAGCAAAGTGTCCATTGTTACGCCCAAGGCGCAGACCACCCGCTTCCGCATACGCGGCATCTGCATTGAGGCAGACGCGCAGTTAATTTTAGTCGATACGCCAGGCATTTTCAAAACCGGCAGCGCATTTGAAAAAGCTATGGTGGATGAAGCCTGGGCAGGCCGCAAGGAAGCGGAAGCCACCCTGGTCATCATCGACGCCCGTAAAGGACTGGATGAACAAAGCCGATTCATTCTTGAGCGCCTATCCGAAGTGAATGCGCGCCGGAATCGCTGCGCTATCGTACTTAACAAAATCGATCTGACGCCGAAAGAGAAACTCATCCAACTGGCGCAAACCACCGCAGAATATAGCGCTTTTGAGCGGATTTTCATGATCAGCGCGCTAAAA
>CAZRJZ010000070.1:2596-6366 GCA_964600465.1 uncultured Rickettsiales bacterium | reverse complement strand
TACGCAAATGGTGCGCCGCCCATGTGCCAGAAAGCCCATGGCTGTTTCCGGAAGACCAGCTAAGCGACCTGCCGATGCGACTGCTTGCCGCAGAGATCACCCGCGAGAAACTCTTCTTCCATCTTCATCAGGAGTTACCTTATAGCTTGGCCGTAGAGACAGAAACGTGGGAAGAACGCCCCAGCGGTGTCATTTCGATTGCGCAAGCCATCTATGTGGAGCGCGAAAACCAAAAAAGCATTGTGCTTGGCAAAGGCGGCCTGATGCTAAAAAGCGTTGGCACGCAAGCCCGCTTGGAACTTGAGCGGCAGTTGGGTAAAAAAGTCATGCTGAAATTATTTGTGAAAGTAGACCCGCATTGGCAAACTCGAGGAGTAACACCGCAATGACCCTCCATTATCTGGACACGCCGCACGGCACACGCTTGGGCTACCACAAGACGGAAGGCACACTGCCAGGCGTGGTTTTCTTAGGCGGCTTTATGTCCAATATGCAAGGCGCTAAAGCCTTGGCGCTGGAGCAATATTGCCGAAAACGCGGACGGGCGTTTTTACGCTTCGACTACAGTGGACACGGAGAGTCCTCAGGCCGCTTCGAAGACGGCGCTATTGGCGACTGGAAAGCTGACGCGCTTTTTGCACTCGACACGCTCACGCAAGGAAAGCAAACACTGGTAGGCTCAAGCATGGGCGGCTGGATTGCGCTACTGCTGGCATTGGCCCGTCCAGAAAAAGTAGAGGCGCTTGTCGGTATTGCGAGCGCGCCGGATTTCACCGAAACGCTGATCTGGCAACCTGCGACCGAAGCCCAAAAAAAGGATTTGCTAAAAAATGGAGTCTATTACGCTCCCTCCTGTTATGGAGAGCCCCCCTACCCGATCACCTTAAGGCTTATTGAAGAAGGGCGGTCGCATTTGCTCCTGACATCTGCGGAAAAACCTATCGCCGTTACCTGCCCGGTACGCCTGATCCATGGCATGCAGGATACGGATGTGCCCTGGCAGCTTTCCGTGCAGCTTGCCGCCAGACTTGCCTCTGCGGAGGTCGAGGTTACGCTCGTAAAATCCGGCAACCACCGCATGTCCGAGCCGGAGAACCTGACGCTTATAGAACGGATGCTGGAATTTTAGAAATTTTGCGGTCATTTACCACGAGCAGCTTTATTCTCGGCGGCAGTACGCGGCAAAATACACGTAATCCTCGTTCCTTGATCGGGCTGCGAAGAAAGCTCTACCTGACCGCCGTGTAATTCCACAAAGCTTTTGACCATGGAAAGCCCGAGGCCGGTGCCGCTTTTGCTTTTTGCCTTACCGGTATCCTGGGGCTTTCCTTTAAAGAACTTATCAAACACCTGCCCTTTCTCTGCCTCCGGTATCCCCGGCCCATTGTCCTCCACCCAAATCCTTACATTCTCTTCGCCTTCGGCGTCTACGCCGAGCGTAATTTTTCCGCCAGGCGGAGCGAATCGAATGGCATTGCTGAGCAGATTAAAGAGAATTTGCTTAATCCGCGTTTCGTCCGCCTCCATGGCGCCAATCCCTTTAGCGCATTCGAGCGAGACTTTTAGTTTATGCTCACGCGCACGCTCCTGCGTCAACGCCACCACAGACCTGGCCATCGCATAAATATTGAATTTACTGAGCGAGAGCTGCATATAGCCCGCCTCAATACTGGCCAGATCCAGAATGTCGTTTACCAGCTGCATCAAATGCTGCGAAGATTGGTGAATGCCTTCGACATATTCTCTTTGTTTCTCATTCAGTTCGCCGAAATATTGCTGCATCAGCATATCTGAAAAGCCGCTGATCGAGGTAAGCGGAGAGCGCAGCTCATAAGAAACATTCGCCAAAAACTGGGTTTTCAACCGATCCGCTTCCTGCAATGCCTCATTCCGCTCACGCAAGGAACGCTCCACCAACGTAGAATCGGTTACATCCAGATAGGTAATCAGCATAGCCCCGTCAGGCAGAGGTACGGTATTACAGTCCAGCACTTTACCATTGGCCAATTCCAGCCTTGTGTGCATCGGCGTACGGATATGGATGTCTGCGATGCGCTGCTCCCGAAAACTCTGCCAGTCATCGTAAACATAAAACCTGCGCGCACGGTCGATAAGCGCGCTGATATGCGGCTCTGCTTTGGCCGTTAGCGCATCCATTTCCCATAAGCGCAGGTAAACCGGATTGCTCAGCTTAAGCCGGCCATCCTCGCCAAACACCGCAATGGCCTCGTGCAAATTATCGAGCGTTTCCCGCTGCACGGCAATCAGCGTATTATAGGAACGTTCAAGCGCCAATCGGTCAGTGACGTCTTCGTAGGCAAAAAGAATGCCGCCAAGCGCATGCGGAATGGCAATCACGCGCAGCGTGCGCCCATCCGGCAAATAGAAAAACTCTTCACGCGACTCAATAAGATCGGTAAAAAGCTTTACCTGGGATTGTTTAAACATCTGGAAATTAGCCTGCTCCGGAAGGCTGCGCTTCTCCCGCAAGGCTTCCAGCACCTCCGCATAAGAAGGCTGCCCTTCCAGCCAATGCTCCTCCAGTTTCCACAGATTCACAAAAGCGTAGTTAAACGACTTAAGCCGCATATCCGAGCCATAAATCGCCATGGCGCTTGCCGAGCTTTCCAGCAAATCCGCCTGCGCCGACATATGGCGCTGCAATTCTTCCTGGAGGCTTTCCACTTCTGAAACATCGTGCGCATAGCCAATCACTATGCCCTCGCCGGACAGCGGTTGCTCGTTGAACTGATACATGCGCCGCTGCCCACCTACCACTAAATGGCGGCGCTCCTGTTGCGGCATATTGGTTTCCAGCGCCTGCCTCGCCAGTTGCCGCGCACGCCGATCCAGTTCCGGCGCGCCTTCACGCTCGGAAGATTCCTCTGCTATCTCAGCGTATGCTAAATTGTAAAAGCGCACATTTAAATCCTCTCCACGCGCCCAGATGGGATAGGGGGACATATTAAGCAGCGTAGAATAATGCCGCAGATCTTCCTTTAATTTCTCCTGCTCTTGACTCACGCGCTGTTGGCTGCGCATCGGCAGGCTGATATCATAAATCCAGATCACCTGCGTTGTGCTTTTTGAATCCGCGCCGGTAAGCACATGCGGCGCAGCGTAAAGTGTACGCTGGCCGTCCGGCGACTCCAACACCGCCGGATCACCGCCCAAAGCAAGGCTGTCTAGAAATTGCACCCAACTGCGATGCTTTGGGTTTTGCTTGTCAAACGCTCCGGATAAACAGTACGACTCCGGCAAACCAAGCATGGCGTAAAAATGCGGCGAGCAATGCTCCACCTCCCCTGCCATATCGCAAAGCCAAAAAGCGCTCTCCATACACGCGGCGGCAGAATAGGGAATCACACATTCAAGGCTAGAATTTCCGCGTATTTTTTTTGTAAAAACCATGGGTTACACTGGTATAAAGTAGAGGCGAGCACGACCAGCATAACGCATGCACTCTTAGCTGTCATCCCGTCAGATACAGAAAATATTCATAGCCACCCGAAAAACGCGAATGCATTTCCTTGCGCCGTGATCACGGGATTGCTAGTTTGCGGCTCGAATAAGATCGGGTAAGATCGGGCGAATGCTTAGGTATCTCCAGAGAATTTAATATAACCTCCTAGTTTAGAAGTATGTTTTATCATATCTACCTTTCTTTAGGCGCGTTCATTGCTTCGCTTCTTGGTACACGCCTAATGATCTTGACGCTGCGCAATAACTCGAGGTTGCCCCTGGGGGCATCTTTCCCATCGCGGACAAAC
>CAZRJZ010000070.1:0-2586 GCA_964600465.1 uncultured Rickettsiales bacterium | reverse complement strand
GCGGCGGCGGCATTGCTCTGGTATTCAGCCTGGCGATTTTCCTCCTGGCCGCCGATGCAAGCTATTGGCTTGTAATATCTTTAATCATGCTGGCAGCAATTTCGCTGCTGGATGACATGCTTGGTCTTTCCGCTATTACGCGGCTTGTTTTCCAGACTTTTATCGTATTAATCATGCTGTCTACCCAACCGTTTACGCTTCTAAACGGCCTCGTGCCTGCCTGGTTGGACAAAATGGCCATGGTGATCTGCTGGGTGTGGTTCATCAATCTTTTTAATTTCATGGACGGCATTGACGGCATATCCGCCGTGGAGATGATCAGCATTGGCGTTGGAATTGCTTTCGTGATGATTTTTTCCGAATATCCTGCCTCAGACTTGTCGATTTACGGTCTGCTTGTTTTAAGCGTGGGAAGCGGATTTTTGTGGTGGAATTGGCATCCTGCAAAGATATTCCTCGGCGACGCCGGCAGCGTTCCCATTGGATTTCTACTCGGTTACCTTCTATTAGCTAGCGCCCAAAGCAATGCTATACTAGCGGATCAATGGATCGTTTACCCGGCGATCATCCTGCCCGCTTATTACCTGGCAGACGCCACCCTGACGCTACTGCGCCGGCTTATAAAGGGCGAGAAGTTCTGGCAGGCGCATTCGCAGCATTATTACCAGCGCGCCGTGCGCTCAGGCAGAAGCCATGCCACCGTGGCGCGCGACATATTCGGAGTCAATATGGTTCTCATATGCTTAAGCGTATTTTCTATTATTACACCCGATCATGGCTGGATTTTCGTACTGATCGCTTACGCCCTAATAGCCGCGGTGCTTTTTCAGTTCTCCAAGCCCTTAAAAAACGCACCGCCGACATGAAACCGTTTCGAGTGCACCGTGGAGTTATCATCTTCTTCCATGACACGGCAATGGCGGGATTAAGCTTTGTCATCTCGTTGTATTTACGTCTAGGGGACATGGCAACAGTGCTTGCATACCCTTGGCTATTAAGCGCGGCCATTGGATTTACCGCCATCTGCGCCAGCGTTTTTATTGCCATGCGGTTATATAGGGGATTGTGGCGTTATGCATCCGTGGAAGATTTAGCAAATATTGCACGTGCCATTATACTGGCGGTGCTTATTTTTGCTTTCCTCATGTTTGTCAGTAATCGGCTGGACGGATTCCCGCGCTCAGCGCTTGCGATTAATGCCGGGGTATTGCTCATGCTCTTAGGCGGTTCCCGACTGCTGTACCGCACCTTTAAAGACCGTCAGATCCATTTGCCGCGCCGCACCTACGCCACAGCGCAAACCATCCCTGTTTTGGTAGTTGGCGCCACTGACAGAGCCGAGCTTTTCTTACGTGAGCTGCGCATGGAGCGTGATCCCGCGTACCAGGTTCTCGCCATTTTAGATGATAATCCCAAACGCGCCTGGCACAGCATTCACGGAGTAAGGATCTATCCGGGAAGCAACAATATCGAGGCCGTGCTTACCCGCGTTGTCAGGAAAGGCAAACGTCCGCAGCGGCTGATTCTGGCAGGCGACTACAGCGCGGATCAGGTGGAAGCCTATTTATCTGCCGCAGGCGCGCTAGGCATGACCTTAGGCCGCCTGCCGCGCATGAGTGAATTTAAGAGCAATAAGGACGCGGCATTCATCCGGCCCATTGCCATTGAGGACTTACTTGGCCGCCCCCAGGCGTTACATGACCGCGAGGGAATGCGGCGCTTTATTCGCGGCAAGCGCGTGCTGATTACCGGGGCAGGAGGCTCCATCGGCGGTGAGCTGTGCCGCCAGGTAGCCGATTACGCTCCACAAGCCCTGATCTTATGCGAGCAAAGTGAATATGCGTTATACCAAATCGACCACGAGCTGCGCGCATTATCTCCGGATTTTCCTGTGCATGCTATTCTGGCGGACGTACGTAATTCTCTTCAAATGCATGAGTTATTCAACAGGCACCGTCCGCAAATCGTGTTTCACGCGGCCGCTATCAAACACGTGCCTTTAGCGGAATCTAACGCGCTGGAAGCGGTTGCCACCAATGTGCTAGGCAGCGGCAATGTGGCGGAAGCCTGCTTAAAGTACGCATCGGAAGCCATGGTGCTCATTTCCACCGATAAAGCGGTTCGCCCCAGCAATGTGATGGGCGCCACCAAACGACTGGCGGAAATGATTTGCCAAGCAGCAGCTACTAAAAGCGCCACCCGGTTCATCGCAGTGCGATTTGGGAATGTCCTTGGCTCTACCGGCTCGGTGGTTCCCCTCTTTCAGCAGCAAATTGCCCGTGGTGGACCGATTACCATCACTCATCCTGACATGGTTCGTTATTTCATGACCATTCGTGAGGCGGTGGAACTGGTGATTCAGGCAGCCGTGCTGGATTCAGTAGAACGCACTGAACTAGAAAGAATTTTTGTGCTCGATATGGGAAAGCCCGTACGAATTTATGACCTGGCCTGCCAGATGATCCGCATGAGCGGCTTAAAGCCGGAAGAAGATATTAAAATCGCCTATACAGGCTTGCGTCCCGGAGAGAAACTTTCCGAGGAGCTTTTTTACGATACGGAAAACGTCACCCGCACTTCTCAAGA
>CAZRJZ010000069.1:0-7039 GCA_964600465.1 uncultured Rickettsiales bacterium | reverse complement strand
TCATGCGCGTGTACTCTCCTTTGAGGTCATTCTAATGCCCTCATTTGCGTCTGCCGGACCATTGCTGGAGCCAGTTAATCACAAACAACATCAGGAAAGATGCCACCAGCATCACGCACGCCAGCGCTGTTGCTCCGGGGAGGTCATATTGCTCCAGTTTGGTAACGATCAACAGTGGAATAATTTCTGAGACATACGGAATATTCCCCGCAATAAAAATAACGGAGCCGTATTCGCCTAAACCGCGCGCGAACGCCATGGCAAAACCGGTGAGCAATGCCGGGGTAAGGGTTGGGAGCAGCACTTTCCAAAATGTCTGCCAGCGTGTGGCGCCAAGCGAGAGCGCGGCTTCTTCTATTTCTGTGTCGATATCTTGCAAAATCGGCTCTACCGTGCGCACCACAAAGGGAAGCCCGATAAAAATAAGCGCCAGCGCAATTCCCACAGGCGTAAATGCAATACGGATCCCGTAAGGCTCAAAAAGATGCCCCACCCAGCCCTGCGGTGCGTAAATGGCTGTGAGCGCCAGGCCTGCTACCGCCGTTGGCAGAGCAAAGGGCAGATCTACCATTGCGTCCACTATTTTTTTCCCGGGAAAATCGTATCGCACCAACACCCAGGCGATAATCAGGCCGAAAAACACATTCACAATTGCCGCCAGCAATGCAATGCCGAAGCTGATTTTATACGCGTGCACCACGCGCCCGTCTGTGACCGTCTCTAAAAATTGCTGCGGCGTGAGCGTAGATGCGGTTAGAAAAAGACCGGACAGGGGGATCAACGCCACCAGGCTTAAATAAAACAGCGTTATGCCAAGGCTTAGACCGAAGCCCGGGATAACGGAAGGTTTTTTAAATGTTACAGCGGCGTTAGGCATGGGCCGAATGTAGGAAGCTTTGCCGTGAGATGCAAACGTTATGTGCGGCGCGCCGGCGCGATCCGCCAGCTTTTTAACAAGGTGTTATAAAATCATTGGAACAGAGTAGCGCTGCTGCTATAGCCCGTATGGTTGAGCTATCTTAGGGAAGGAACGGTTAATGCGGCTATCTCATTATTTGCTGCCACTGATTAAAGAAAATCCATCCGAAGCGCAAATTGTCTCGCATCGGTTAATGCTGCGCGCCGGCATGATCCGCCAGCTTTCCGCCGGTATTTATAACTGGCTGCCGCTGGGGCATAAGGTACTCGGCAATGTTGGCCGCATCGTGCGTGAAGAAATGGATAAGGCCGGGGGGCTTGAGTTGTTGATGCCAACCATTCAGCCGGCCGATTTATGGCAGGAGTCCGGGCGGTACGATGCTTACGGCAAAGAAATGCTGCGGATAAAAGACCGCTCCGAGCGCGACCTTCTCTATGGTCCCACAAATGAGGAAGTGATTACCGATATTTTTCGGCAAAACGTGAAGAGTTACAAGCAGCTGCCAAAGAATCTGTACCATATTCAATGGAAGTTCCGCGATGAAATCCGTCCCCGTTTTGGCGTGATGCGTGGCCGGGAATTTCTGATGAAAGATGCGTATTCGTTTGATCTGGATTACGAAAGCGCCCGTCACAGCTATGAGCGCATGTATGATACGTACCATCGTATCTTTGCAAGGCTTGGCCTTACCGCGATTGCGGTACGCGCCGATTCAGGCGCTATTGGCGGCGATTTAAGCCATGAATTCCACGTGGTGGCCGACACCGGAGAATCAGCTCTTTACTACGATGCCGCGTTCGATGACATCCGTTCCGGCAAGCTAAAACTGTCTTCCGATCAAATGCGTAAGCTGTACGCCGCCGCCGATGAGCAGCATCAACCCGATGCCTGCCCGATCCCGAAAGAGAGTTTACGCGAAGCACGCGGCATTGAGGTTGGGCATATTTTTTATTTGAGCAAGAAATACTCGGAAAAGCTGGATGCAACCGTGGTGGGGGCAGACGGTGAAAAAATCACCGTGGAAATGGGGTGCTACGGCATTGGCGTTTCCCGCCTGGTGGGTGCGATTATTGAGGCCAATCATGATGAGAACGGTATCGTCTGGCCGGAATCCGTGGCGCCGTTTAACGTGGGGCTGATCAATTTACGTGCAGGCGATGAAGCGTGTGACGCGCTATGCGCCCGTATTTATGAAGGCTTAAAAAGCAAGGGCGTGGAAGTGCTTTATGACGATACGGATGAACGCGCCGGCGTAAAATTTGCGGCTATGGATTTAATTGGCCTGCCCTGGCAGATCACCGTGGGGCCAAAAGGCGCTGCAAGGGACGTGGTGGAGTTGAAGAACCGCCGTACGGGAGAAAAGCAGGAGGTGAGCGCGGAGGCGGCCTTAGCAAGGCTGGTATTGCCCATATAAAATTATTGCTAAAAGTATGGTTTTATGGTAGATTCCAAACCAAGTTTTGAATGGGATGTGGCCAAGAACCGGCAAAATCTGCGTAAGCATGGGGTGGATTTCGAAGAAGCACAGCAGGCATTTTTTGATCGTTTTCGTGTCATTATGCCGGATATTTCGCATTCGCAGCTAGAGCAGCGATATCATTGTTTTGGATGGGTAGGTGCTGACATAATGACAGTTCGGTTTACTTGGCGAGATGGTAAAATACGTATTTTTGGCGCTGCCTACTGGAGGAAAGGAAGGAAAATTTATGAAGAAGAAAATAAAAGAAAAAATGTATGATAAGTACCCATGGCCAAAAGAAATGCCCGAAGGTTTAGGCGAAGCCATTGACTTCCTTCCCCCGCCGCATGAGCTAGTTCTCAAAGAAAAAACCAGTAAAGTAACCCTTTCATTGGGGGATCACAGCCTTGCGTTTTTTAAAAAACACGCCAAAGCCCAGAAAGTTCCCTACCAAAAAATGATCCGTGTCTTGCTGGATGAGTATGTGCGAAGGGCGGAATATAAATAAATCCATTGGCAAAAACTAAGCAATAGTGTGTAATTGCTCCTTAAAACGTAAGGGGCAGATATGGATCCGTGGGTCATGGCGTTTGCAGCGCTGGTGGTGGGATTGCTGGCGGGGATGTTTTTAATTCCGCGCAGGAACGGCGTTTCACGCCGGGAGCTGGAAAAAGCGCGTGAGGTGAATGCGGCCAGTCAGGCCAGGCTCGACACGCTGAATGTGCAGTTGCAGGAACTCCGCCGCGCTTACGAGGCTGCCAGCGCTGCGCTTACAGAATCAAAAGAAACAATTGCCGCCCTTTCGACCGAGCGGAAATTGCAGGAAGACCGGCTTTCCGAGCGTGAGGCGTTATTTCAGCAAATGCAATTGCAGTTTGAGAACCTGGCAGGGAAAATATTAGAGAAAAACAGCGCCAAGCTTACCGAACAATCGAAGCTCAGCATGGACGAAGCGCTGAAGCCTTTCAAAGACCGCTTTATTGAATTCCAAAACAAGGTAAATGAGTCTTTTGGCACGCATGCCAAAGAGCAGCATCTGTTGAAAGACAGCATCAAAGCCATTGTGGAAACCAACCAGAAAATGCAAATCCAGGCCGAGAACCTAACGCGCGCGCTAAAAGGCGATGTGAAGGCGCAAGGTAATTGGGGCGAGATTATGCTGGAGCGCATTTTAGAAGATGCAGGCCTCAGGCGCGGGTTGGAATATGTAGTGCAGGGGGCGGAGCTTGGCTTAAAGCATGTAGAAGATGGGTCTAGCTTAAAACCAGACGTGATTGTGAACTTGCCGGACGGCAAGCATATTATTATCGATGCCAAAGTATCGCTTACCCATTATGAGCGCTATTGCACCAGCGCCGGTGAAGAAGATCGGGCTATAAATTTAAAGCTCTATTTAAACTCGGTACGCGCTCATGTTACCGGTCTTTCCCAGCGGCGCTACCAAGATGCGGATAAGCTCGGAACGCCTGATTTTGTGCTGATGTTCATGCCAATTGAAGGCGCATTTTCCATGGCCATTCAATCGGACGCGGAGCTGCATGCTTACGCCTGGGATAGGCACGTGGTGATGGTGTGCCCCAGCACGCTCTATGCTACGCTTAAGACCGTGGCGTGCTTGTGGAAGGTGGAAACGCAGAATCGCAATGCCATGGAAATTGCCCGCCAAGGTGGGGAGTTGTACGATAAAATCGTTGGTTTTGTGGATGACATGAAGAATATTAAAAAACATATCGGTAACGCTGATAGCGCCTATGACTCAGCAATGAAAAAACTTTGCGATGGGAGAGGCAGCGCGCTTAGCCGGGTGGAGCATTTGAAAAAACTTGGCGCAAAAGCCAGCAAAAATCTGCCGCGTGAGTTGCTCGACGATGAGATGCAGGCGGAAATTCTACCGATAGCGGAATCAGCATGACAATGCCTCCCCTTGCCGTGATTATTTTAGCTGCTGGAAAAGGCACACGGATGAAATCCGATCTGCCGAAAGTGATGCATAAATTGGCCGGAAAGCCACTCATTGCGCACGCGGTGGGGAGTTTAAAAACGCTTTCGCCTTTAAAGCTGATCACCGTCATCGCTCCGCATATGGATAGCGTGCGCAACGCGGTGAGCACTGAATTCAGCCAAGCGGAATTTGCCGTGCAGGAAGAGCAGAAAGGCACTGGCCATGCGGTGCGAATGGCGGAGAATGCGCTTAAAAATTTCTCAGGAATCGTGCTGATTGCGTATGGCGATACTCCGCTGGTAAAGCCTGAAACCTACGCCCGGCTGATAGCGGTGCATGCTCAGCATCCCAAATGCGCAGTGGCCGTGCTGGGGATGGAGATGGAAAATCCGGCGGGGTATGGGCGGTTGGTGAGCGCTTCGCAAGGGGGAGAGGAGGATCAAGCGTTTATGTTGGAGCGTATTGTGGAATGCAAAGATGCCAGCGCAGAAGAAAAGCGCATCACCTTATGCAATTCCGGCGTGATGGCGGTGCGGGCGGATGTGTTGTTTGAGCAGCTGGCCAAGCTTCGGACCAACAATGCGAGCAAGGAATATTACCTTACCGATATTCCAGGCCTTGCGCGTGCGCAGGGGCTTGAATGCCGAGCCATCGCCGCCGATGGAGCGGAGTTGCAAGGCATTAACTCACGGGCGCAGTTGGCTGATGCGGAAGCGGCGCTGCAACAACGGCTGCGGCGGTTGCATATGGAAAATGGCGTCACGCTGATTGACCCTGACTCCGTATTTTTTGCGGCAGATACTATGATTGGACGTGACAGCGTAATCCACCCTTTCGTGGTGTTTGCAAACGGGGTGCGTGTGGGGAAAGGCGTGGAGATTCGCGCATTTAGCCATCTGGAAGGGGCGAATATAGAAGATAATGCGATTATTGGTCCTTATGCACGTTTGCGGCCTGGTGCGGTATTAGAAGAAGCCGCGCATATCGGCAATTTTGTGGAGATTAAAAATTCCCGCATCGGAAAGGGGGCAAAGGTCAACCATCTGGCCTATGTCGGTGATGCGCAAGTAGGCGATAAAGCGAATATTGGCGCAGGCACCATCACTTGTAATTACGATGGTTATGCCAAGCATCAAACTATCATTGGCGCAGGCGCGTTTATCGGCTCCAATACCTCGCTGGTTGCGCCTGTGAGTGTTGGCGAAGGCGCGATTACCGGCGCTGGCAGTGTAATTACACAAGACATTCCCGCCCATGCCTTAGGCGTAGAGCGTAGCCCCCAGCAAACCCGTGAGGGTGCTGCCGAGCGGATACGTCGCAAAAGGCAGTAGAGCGCCGGCGTATGCTGCGGATCGTTTCATGAGTTGGGCTGTGCTAACTGCTTGCCTCTCAGGCAATTATCGGCATGATACACCATTATGGTAAACTCCGCTGAACGACTGATTTCTTTGCGTTACCTCCGCGCCCGGCGTGAGGAGGGGCTGATTTCCGTGATTGCGGCGTTTTCCCTGATTGGTATCGCCCTTGGTGTGGCCACGCTGATTGTGGTGCTCTCGGTCATGCGCGGCGTGCGCGAGGAGATGATTGAGAGCATTGTTGGGCTGGAAGGCCATGTTACGCTTTCATCCACTGCGCGTGGTGTGGAAAGCTATAGGGCGCTGGCACAGCGTATTAGCGCCATGCACGGGGTAAAAAGCGCGATTCCGGTGGTGCAAGGCCAGGCCATGGCCAGCGCTAACGGTGTTTCGGCGGGAGCGCTGGTTAGTGGTATTCGCCCCGAAGATCTGGCGTTTAAGCCGCTTTTGACGCAAAAAATAGTGGCCGGAGATACGCGCGCCTGGCAGCGTGGCGAGGGGATTATGATTGGCCAGCGCATGGCGCAGCGGCTGGGGCTGCGTTTGGGGAACCGGGTAACGCTTATTTCACCGGAAGGTCGTGCTACCCCTGCCGGTGTGGTGCCGCGCATTAAAGCCTATCCGGTGGTGGCGATGTTTAATATTGGCATGTTTGCCTATGACAATGGCCTTGTGGTGCTGCCGTTTTCAGAAGCGCAGAGTTTTTTTAAATTAAAAGACATTCTGCCAGGCGCCGCAGCAGCGCCCGAAGAGCCTGATTCAGGCCGCGCTTCCAGCATTGAAGTACTGGGCGATAACGCAGATGACGCGCCAATCATAGCGCAACGCATTGCCGATGAAACAGGCCCGGCATTCCGCGTGGATCATTGGAAAAGCGCAAACGCGCACATCTTCCGCGCCGTTATGGTGCAGCGCAATGTAATGTTCCTGATTCTGACGCTGATTATTCTGGTGGCCTCTTTTAATATTGTTTCCAGTCTGATTATGCTGGTAAGGGAGAAGCGCAGGGATATTGGCATCTTGCGCGCCATGGGCGCTACGCGTGGCATGGTGCAGCGGATATTTATCATCAGCGGCATGAGCGTTGGCGTGATCGGCACGGCGCTGGGCATTGCGCTGGGATTGCTGGTCGCCCTTAATACCGAACATATCCAGCATTGGCTGGAAAGTCTCACCGGCAATAAACTGTTTGCCGATGAGCTTTATTTCCTCTCCAGCCTTCCTGCAAAAGTGGACGCAGGCGAAGTGGTGATCGTGGCAACCATGGCGCTTACGCTTTCTTTCTTGGCGTCGCTTTATCCTGCTATGCGCGCTTCTAAACTCGATCCGGCGGAGGTGTTGCGGTATGAGTGATGCACTCGCGC
>CAZRJZ010000068.1:0-7094 GCA_964600465.1 uncultured Rickettsiales bacterium | reverse complement strand
TGCCCAGCGGATCTCCCGGTGGTTTGCCTGCGTAAGCATAAGCATTCTCAAGCAGGGTTTGCGCTTCAGGGGATGAGGGTTGCGGCTTTACCGGGTCGGCCATGAAAGTCCTTATATTTTCTCACCTATACTATGCCATGCAAGCCTTCTGGTCTCCAGTGACATTTTGATGACAGGCCAGAAGGTTAATGTATGGCGTTGTAACAAATCTTTCATTAGCCGTTTGGGTTGCAAGCGGGTAACATGGGAAGCGTAGAGAAATATAACCCAAAGCAAGTCATGGCAGAGACAGATAAAACAACAGGTAACGCACCGGAAAATAAAGAAACTCCGGCTAATCCTGGCAAAAATGCAGGCTTCGGCATGATACTGGGCGCAGTCGGCGGATTCCTGGGGTTTGTTGGCGGTTTGGTCAGCGGTTTCCCGATTCTGGGGGTATTGGCGCTTGTTGTGGGCTTATTTACCGGCGCGGTGCTGGATGGATTTGTGCCGGGACTTGCCGGAGAAACGCCTCCCACTACGCCTGGTGCAACGCCGGGAACACCCCCTGCTGCGCCTGGAGGAACTGCTCCTGCCACATCAGCTGTGCCAGGAACAGTCTCTGCTACAAGTGCACCCGGTGCGACGCCTGGCACAACCCCTGCCGCGTCGGGTGGAACCACTCCTGCGGCAGAAACTGCACCAGGAACTTCCACAAGCGCACCCGCTCCAGCTGCGCCTGCATCTCCCGTTGTAGAGGCGGTTGGCACAACTTCTGTTCCAGCACCATCCGGAGGAGCATTCGGAAGCGGAAGCCCACTCACCGCATCGGTTGGATCATGGGGCAAGCAGATAGTGACGTTACTAGGAGCCGGAGTGGGTGGGCTGGAGGTTGTAGCCAGAAGTATCAATCAGGTTACGAATACCGTAGCGCGTGGAGCGACTTTAGGAGGGAAACCGCCTGTAACCGTTACTCCTGTACCGCATCTATTGGGTGCGTGGAATCCAGATAGAATGATTCGGCAGGGCAGAGGAGGCGGAACTTTGCTTTCTTGGCTCCCGTGGGTAAAAGGCCATTCAGACCGCCAGGCCAAATGGCTGGAGGCAGAAGTTAAAAGGATTGGAGACACAGGTAGCATTTCTCCTCAAAAAGCCGCTCAGCTTGAGAAAGTACTGAAAAACCCGGAGGTGGCAAAGAAAGTGGGGGTCGATGCTCACAACAAGGCTGAAAGTATTATAGAAAGGGCGAAACGAGCGGCAGCGGCGAGGGAGGTGGCAGCAGCAGCACCAGCAGCGGAGGGGAGTACGCCAGTAACAGCCTCTGGTGATAAAATTTCTGAAGAAAGTAGAAAGGAATTGGGAGGTAAAAAACGTGAAACCGCCCGGCATGCTAGGCGAGGTACTAAGAAAGGTGCCTCCCCTCGTGCAAATGATGCTTCTGGTTCTGCTGCAGCAGCAGCACCAGCAGCATCAGCTACCCTCGCAGGAGAAGCAGATGCACGCATTTTTGCGGGGAGCCAAGACACAAGAGCAGACGCATTACCCACTGTAGTTCCTTCTTCTGGTAATTCTTCGTACGAGCTAGCACCAAGTGTCTCTTCCGCCGGCAATACCTTTATGGATAAGGTGGATAAGGCTTTGGAGGAAAATCACAAGATCAATCCCGCCGATAAAAAAGTTATCCGTGACACGTTGGAAAAAATTTCTAATGATGCCCGTTCAGCTTCTGGTAACCCCGCGCTAGCGGCGCTTTTAGATCAGATGGAAGCGAACGATATACGGGATGCAATGCAACCTTATGCGGGTAATAGCAAATCATCCAAACAGATTGAACCAGGTCTTTACCGGGATATTGCGCGCGTGCAAGTGGCGAAGTGGCTGGAAAGCAATGCTTCAGATCCTTACAAGCACTTTTCTCCTGCAGAAAAAGCAAAAGTTGCAAAGCAATTAGAAGCGGCTTTTGCCGAGGATCTTGCCAGGGGAAGTATAGACACCGCCGATGCTATGGTTAAAGCTAAGGTAGCAACGCAGATTACAGCAGTCGATGATGCCTTCAAGGCTAAAGTGGCAGACTGGAAAACCAGGCTAGACAAAGCTGCCGATAGAATTAGCAGTGCAAGCGGATTAAACCCTGGGCAGAAAACAGAACTCAAAAATAGTCTAACGACGTTTCTTGATGACGCCGCTAAAGACCCTGATCTCCGCCAGGCAGTGGACAATCTGAAACATGGCCAGGCGGAAAAATTAGTAAGGGTGCAGGCAGATCGTGTAGCTCGTGGTGCATTTGGTCATTCTGTAGCGTACGATCTCGTCAATATGAAACCAACCTTTCTTGGAGAGACACGGTTTCGCGTGGGGAATGCACTAGGTTTTATAAAAAAGCTTGGCCGCAGAGGAGTTGCTCCGATAGTTTTGGCTACAGGAGGCCTATTTGGTTCAGGAGCTGAAGCCGCAACCATAGGGAGAACGCCAGAGTTGCCTGACAATAATACACCAAGGGCAATTGCCCCCGAAGGAGATGTTAACCGTCCTCCGCCTGTTGTCAGGTCTGGATCAGACGGCGAACCAGCGGTTACACCTGTGGAGGCTGCCGCTCCACAAGAGGGACAAAATGGTAAGCAGGCTCCTGCGCCAGTTGGTGTTGAACCTCCCGTAAAACCTGCTGCCCCTGCTGGCAAACCTTTGGCTCCAGCTGGGTCTGTGCCATCTGCCCCTGTTGAACCCGCTGTTCCTGCTGTTCCTGCTGGCGAACCTTTGGCTCCAGCCGGGTCTGTGCCATCTGCCCCTGTTGAACCTCCGGCAAGCCCGCCCACTACCACAACGCCTGCCGCACAATCGGCTGAACCTGCTGCTCCCGTCAGGCCAGTCAGTACTGCCCCTGTGGAGTCTGCGAACGTTCCTGCTGCTGGTGGCGCTGCTGGTCGTGGTGGTGATGGCGCTAATCAGCATGGCGGTGCAAAAACAGGCATTGCCATCAATCTTTTGTTTGCCGCCATGGGCGCGTATCATACCGCGGATGCCGCGTCTAAAGGAGAGGCGGAAGCAGCGCGCAGAAACGGCGCTATGGCGGTTACAAACGCCGCAGGCGCAGTTGATAGCGCTGTAAGTTGTATGAAACTGACCAAGGGTGTAATTGAAAAAGGTGCTATTCCTGCCGCTATGGTCTTCGATATGGGTGTCACCGGCGCAGATGCCTACCGGGCCGCTTATACCGGCCGTACCGATGAAGCGCGTGAACTGATGATAGATGTCACAGGCCGGGTTGTGGGCACAAGCATATCAATCATGGCGCCTGCCGCCTTAGGTTTAACCGGGCTTACGGTAACCTCGGTCCTTGCCTCAGGAGGCATTGGCCTTGCTGCCATGGGCACTACCTGGATTGCTGGGAAAGGGGTAATCGCAGCCGGTAACGCGATTGATAGCGCTCTATATTCGGAACAGGATGCACGCTTTTCGAAACCGGATTTTGATAAACATCAGCATTTAACAGCGCTGATGGAGGTTTATAAAGATCCTACCAAAGCCAGCGAGCACGTTCGCGCCGAGATCTTTGATGCGAATGGTCGATTAAAAACCGGTCCCGCCGCGCTCGATCGCATGGAACAAGCAGTTAATAATGCGATAACGAAAGCAGAAATGGAAAGGGATACCAATTCCTCCCCGCAGTTTGATTTTTTACGTGGAACAACGCTTGCTGGTTTCTATCATGCCGCGTTGTTTATAAGTGGTCACTCGGAGCATCAGGCTCTGCAGAAAAACCTGCAAAAAGATGCGGACGCTCTCTCTAAAGAAAAGAACGCTGTCACGGATCTGAACAGAGCGCTGGCTGCGCGAGCGGAATTCCATCATATCCTGTATCAGCAGACCCTCTCAGCCCAGGCGGCGCTGGTGGATGGCAATGCTACGGCGGAAAATTTGCAAAAGTTTTACACGGATCCCTCGCACTATCTGGATCGGAATAAAGATGGCAAGATTAATAAGGATGATTACAAGGCTATGGAAGCCCATTTTCAGAAAGTTCTTGGCAAAAAACGCGGGGTGCTGGCGGCAGAGAGTCTTGCACATGAGCTTGGGGCAAAGGACATTCGTTTTGAGGGTCACAGCGTGGTTGCGGTTAAAGAGCGCCTCGGCGTGATGCCTCCGCTGGAAACCGCTGCGCTGGAGGTGCCCGGTTTAAACGGCGTGGATGGCGCTGCCCTGAAAGGCAAACCCGTGACGGTGGTGATTGGTTATCTTATGAAAAACGGCGCAAAAGAGCGAATACTTGCCGAAGGGGTGGTGGTAAGCAGCGTGGATCAAAACGATGTGGCGCACGTCCAGATCACTAAAGTGGGTCTACAAAGCGATCCCAAAGAAGCTTGGAACAATGTGGCGGCCATGGGCAAATTCGTGCCTATGAGCCTGAGTTTCAGAAAAGAGACGCCTGGCTTCACTGACCGTGGCGGCGTTCACCACGAATACTCGCCGGTAAAAACATCCATCATCGAGAGCGCTCACATTAACATCAAAGACACCGACAGTCTCCCGTCTTCCATAATCACCGAACTGAGAATGGCGGTCTTCAATAATCATATAAGAGCCAGCGCAATGATTGCCGGAGTTCAAGATACGGCCTCCCCTTCCCCGCCACTCCCTACGCCTGGCATAGATCAGACGCAGAAGGCTGCCGGCCTTTAGCGGTAAGCAGGCCGCTGATCCTAGGCCTGCTCGCGTTTAAAAAACACCTCTACGCGTTTTGTTTCTGCTTTAATAGCCGTGAGCATTTGCTGTTTCTGCATTTCGCTGTCTTCAAAATGGGTTTCGGCGCGCTTACAAAGATGGTGCAGTTCCATCGCGCCCAGATTGCCCGATGAACCTTTAAAGCGGTGAGCGGCGGATTTCCATGCATCGTTCCTATCCGCGCCGGTGCTTTGCTGCAGGATGATTATCATCTGCTGCGCTTGCTCTAAAAACAGATCCGCGAGGGCTTTCTCTTCTTCGGGGTCGCCATCGGTAAAGAGGCGTAGCTGCTCCATATCAACAGGCGGACCTTCGGTTTCCTGCGGCGCAGCCATTTCCGGTTTTTTGGCTGATATGGTGGCTTTTTCCTCATCGAGGGCAAACCACATCTGCAATATCTTTTTTAAATGTTCGGCACGTAGCGGTTTACTCAAATAATCATCCATCCCCGCCTTCAGGCATTTCTCACGATCGCCTATCATGGCATTGGCCGTCATCGCCACAATGGGCGTATGCACCGGCGTGCCGTCTTCGAGCAAACGTAATTTCCGTGTTGCCTGATAACCATCGAGTTCGGGCATCTGGCAATCCATAAAAATCATGTCATACGGGCTGGTGCGATATTTCTCGATGGCTTTCACGCCATCTTCGGCAATATCAATTTGCGTGAATCCGAACTTACGGAGCAGTTTTTCGGCAAACACGCGGTTGACATGATAATCGTCCACAAGGAGCACTTTGGCATCGCTAATCGGTTTACGATTTTCGACAGCCTGGCATTGTATCGCGGATTCTTCCGCCTGCGCGCTGATGTCTTTAGCTTCGGCCGCCTTGCAGGGGATAGCGAACCAGAAAGTCGAGCCTTTGCCCTCGGCGCTTTCCACCCCAATCTCACCCCCCATCAATTGTACAAGTTGTTTGGTGATGGCAAGCCCAAGGCCGGTACCGCCATATCTGCGTGTGACGGTACTATCGGCCTGCGTGAATTTTTCAAAGATTTCGCCGAATTTGTCTGCAGGAATGCCCATACCGGTATCTTCCACGGCAACATGTAATCTGTCTCCACTCTCATTTTCCTGCACGCTTGCTTTAATGCGCACGTGCCCGTGACTTGTAAATTTAATCGCATTTCCGATAAGATTGATAATAATCTGACGTACGCGCCCCGGATCGCCCCAGAGATACGCAGGCACGTCCGATTCGCTGCTTACAATCAGGTCAACACCTTTCTTCTCTGCTTGAGGACGGAGCAAACTCCCCGTTTTATGTAAGGCATCGGTAAAGTTAAACGCGATATTTTCCAGCGCCAGGGCGTCCGCCTCGATTTTCGAGAAATCAAGAATGTCGTTAAGCAGCATCAGCAGGTTCTCACCAGAACTATTGATGGTGGAAACGAGTTCTTTTTGCTCGGCATCGAGGGGACTATCGGCAAGCAGTTGCGCCATACCCAACACACCGTTCATGGGGGTGCGAAGCTCGTGCGACATATTGGCAAGAAAGTCGCCTTTTGCTTTGTTAGCGGCTTCCGCTTTTTCCAAACTCTCCTGTAAATCTTTAGCTGCGGCCTCCGCCTTCATATTGGCGCGTTTAAGCTGCAACCACATATTCTTTTCTTTGAGTTCCTCTTCTTTTTTTCTGGTAATGTCGCGCTCAATGGCTGCAAAATGCGTCACTACGCCGGAGGTGCTCTTGATGGGGACAATACTGATATCGAGCCAGTAATTCTTACCTGCCTTACTTACATTGAGCAATTCATCCTTGAACGGTTCTCCGGCAAGCAGAGATTCTTTCATGGCATCCAGTGTTTCGCGCTTGGTAAATTCACCCTGCAGGAATCGTGGTGATCGGCCTATGGCTTCTTCTGCCGTGTAGCCGGAAACCTTTGTGAACGCATCGTTGACATAGACAATTTCCGGCCCCTGATTATTCAGGTTAGCATTGGTGATGATGATGCTGTCATTCGCGCTTTTAAGCACGGTTTCAAGCAGCAGCGCTCTTTCCTGAAATTGCGCGCGTTCAATTGTCTGACCCAGTTGTTTCCCGATATTGGCCATGACGCTGAGTAATGCTTCATCGGGAATGCTGGATTCATAGGAATAAAATTCCATCACGCCGACCGCTTTACGGCCGATAAAAATAGGAAATGCAAAAGCTGCTTTTAGTCCTGCGGCAATAGCCGCCTCTTTGCGTATATACACGCTGGAATCGGCGACATTTAAAATCCACATAGGGGTAGAGCCGGTGTAGACTTCACCGACGAATCCTTGATCGGGAGCCAGTTCCATCGCCTCAGACGCTGCCTTAAATTTGCCGCATCGCTCATTGTTGCGCACATACCACGCGCCG
Source organism: uncultured Rickettsiales bacterium (assembly GCA_964600465.1). Classification (GTDB taxonomy): domain Bacteria; phylum Pseudomonadota; class Alphaproteobacteria; order Rickettsiales; family SXRF01; genus CAYMDD01. The sequence goes on along the minus strand of CAZRJZ010000068.1, from coordinate 50 downwards.
CTGCTTATCAGCGCATTCAGCTTTGCGACGTTCTCGGCAACGCTCGTCGA
>CAZRJZ010000067.1:0-7155 GCA_964600465.1 uncultured Rickettsiales bacterium | reverse complement strand
TGCGTTACGCTGGCTGTGCCGCGCAAAACCGCCGCTTTCGGCGACGGTTTTGAATTATGACGTGGCGCTCAGCGTCTCAAGCGCTGCTTTTAACGCTTGCGGATAAAGCAAATGCTCGGCTGCATGCATGCGTTCGCCAAGACTTTCTTCCGTGTCTTTGGGGAAAACGGGAATGGCCGACTGCATAATAATCGGTCCGCTATCCATTTCCGCTGTGACGTAGTGCACAGTGCAGCCCGTGATTTTCACGCCGTAATGAAGGGCGTCGCGCAAGGCGCGCTGGCCTTTAAACGCAGGCAGGAGCGAGGGGTGTATATTGACCAGGCGGTTTCGCCATTGCCAGACGAACCAGGGGCTCAGCAGTCGCATGAAGCCGGCCAGGCAGACAAACTCGATCCCGTTTTCAATAAGCGCGGTGTGAACCGCCTGATCAAAGGCCTCGCGCATGGCAAACTCGCCATGCGTAATAACTTTCGCGGCGATACCGGCCGCATCGGCGCGTTTTAGGCCGTAGGCGTCCGGACGGTTGGAGATCACCAAGGCAATATGCGCCGGGTAATCTTCAGCCTGAGCGGCGTCAATAAGCGCCTGCAGGTTGCTGCCGTTACCGGAGATGAGAACGGCGGTTTTGTATTTACGCATGAATCACCACCGCACTATCCGTGCGCGGGGTAATTGCGCCGATGATATACGCGTCCTCTCCCATATCGGTAAGGATGCTCAGTATTGCATCCGCTGCCGTGGCGCTGGCAACCAGCGCCATGCCAATGCCGCAGTTGAAGGTGCGTTGCATTTCAATGGGTTGAATCTCGCTTGCATCTTGCAGCCATGAAAACACGGGTGGTTGCGCCCAGTTTTTTGCGTAGAGCGTTGCGCCAAGATCTGCCGGAAGCACCCGTGGGATATTTTCCAGCAAGCCGCCGCCGGTAATATGCGCCAGCGCTTTTACCGCGTCGCCGGCATGGCTAATGGCGGCAAGACAGGATTTAACGTAAATGCGTGTGGGAATCAGGAGCGCCTGGCTTAACGTTTGGCCGGGGGAAAACGGGGCAGGGGAATTGTAGGTTAGTCCCTGCTTTTCAATGATGTGGCGTACCAGCGAGAATCCGTTAGAATGTAGCCCGGAAGAGGCAAGGCCGATGATGGCGTCGCCTTCGCAGATGGTGTTGCGGGGAAGCAGTTCCGCACGCTCAACCGCGCCTACTGAGAAACCTGCGAGATCGTAGTCTCCTGGCGCGTACATGGAGGGCATTTCCGCGGTTTCTCCGCCTACCAATGCGCAACCCGCCTGCTTGCAGCCTTCTGCAATGCCGGCGACAACTTGCGCCGCTGTTTCTACGCTGAGTTTACCGGTTGCGAAATAATCAAGGAAAAAAAGCGGTTCTGCGCCTTGTACTATCAGATCGTTGACGCACATGGCGACAAGATCAATGCCGATACTGCTATGATGGCCCGTGGTTTGCGCTATTTTTAGCTTGGTGCCGACGCCGTCGGTGGAGGAAATCAGCAGCGGATCTTTAAATCCGGCGGCCTTGAGATCAAAAATGGCGCCAAATCCTCCAAGACCGCCGAGCGCTCCGGCGCGCGCCGTGGCTTTCGCAAGCGGTTTAATCCGCTCTACCAGGGCATTGCCTGCGTCAATATCGACGCCGGCGTCTTTATAGGTCAGTGGATTCATGCGTTGCGCCCCGGCAAAAAAATGGCTATTAAAGAGGCTTTATGGGCTAATTCCGCTGACTGCAAGCATTTTTCCATGATTTTTCTTTCTGGTATTCGTTTATCCCTTTTTATTCGCCTGTTTTGCGTGCTTTTTTTACTAGGTCGCGGGGCGGCCTTTGCAGAAAACGCGCTGCTGATTAGCGAGGTAAGCGTGGACGTAACGGCGGCAGATGCCAACGCGGCGCGAACTCAAGCCATGGCTCAGGCGGAGCGGGACGGGTTGATCGATTTGCTGGATAAATTGGCGCCGGATCAGAAAGAGAGCCTGATGAAGTCAATGGATGTGAAGCAAATTGGCGCCTTGGTGAACAGCACGGAGGTATTGGAGGAAAAAACCTCTTCCGACCGTTATCGGGCAACATTGAGGCTCACTTACGATGCGGAGGTGATCAACCAACTGATCCAGAAGAAGGTGAATGCGGCCGGCAGCGAAGAGGATGTGCATACGTCCACCCTGATTATTCCCGTGCTTCAGACGGATGAAGAAAAAGAAATACTTTGGGAAGAGGCCAATACCTGGCGGCGCGTATGGGAACGCATCGGCTTGGAGGTTACAACCGGCGGCCTGGTGGTGCCTTATGGCGATAGTCTCGATTCCACCGCGATTACTGCGCAGAATGCCATGGCCGCGCCGTTTTCCTTGTATCTGCCGATGATTCGGCGTTACGGCGTGCATGATGTGGCGGTGTTGCAGGCGCGCCTGAAAGACGAAGGCAAGGTGCTGGAAGTGGTGAAGCGAACGCTGGATCGCGCCCGTAACGATGTTAATCTGGTCAGTTATAACGCCGATCCGCAGGAAGATCTGGAAGCGCTCATGGCTCGTGCCGCGCGCGACGTGGTGGTGCAGCTTACCAAAGCACGCGAGGAAAAAGCTGCCGCCCGCGCTTCGCAGCAGGAGCAGGAGGGGCTGCAAATGGCGGTGGCGACATTTTCCAATATGCAAAGCTGGGCGCTGATGCGTAAAAAGATGGAATCGTTGCCGCTGATTCGCAAGATTCAGTTGGTGGCGATGGCGCCTCAGCAAATTGATCTGATGATTTATTACCGTGGTAATGCCGAAGGCCTGGCGCAAGCGATCGGTTCACGGGGGATCGTGGTAAAGCGCGCTTCTAACTATTGGTTGCTGGCGGGAGAGTAGTGATGACCAGGGGTAAGGAATCTTTTTTCTGGCTTGCTTGCGTTGGGCTTTCGGCACTTTTTCTGTACCAGATCAAGGCGATTCTCTTGCCGTTTGTTGTAGGGATGCTTACGGCATATTTTCTGGATCCGGCGGCGGACTGGCTGGAGCGCAAGGGCTTTACGCGTTTATCGGCCACCACGCTGATTACTTCCAGTTTCTTTAGTCTCATGATTTTAGCGCGGGGGCTGTTGTTGCCGCTTCTGGCGCGTCAGATGATAGATTTGCTTTCGGCGCTTCCGGAATACGCGCATCTCTTGGCCGAGCGTTACAATACGGTCATTCAATGGGCTGTGGATGTGGCGCATCGGCCCGACCAGGCGGAGAACGTAAAAGGCGCATTGGCGAATGTGTCCGGGATGGTGATTGGGTTGACGGGCGATCTGCTGGGCGGGGTGCTGAAATCCGGGCTTGCAGTGCTGAATATTGTGGCGTTGCTGCTGATAACGCCGGTGGTGGCGTTTTACCTTCTGCGTGACTGGGATGGGTTGATCGCGCATATGGATTCCCTGCTGCCGCGCGCGCATGCAGACGTCATCCGGCAGCAGTTCCTGGAAGTCGACCGCACCATTGCCGGGTTTTTGCATGGCCAGCTGAGTGTGATGCTTATCCTTGCCGCGTTTTATGGCATTGCATTAACGTTAGCGGGTTTGCAATTTGGATTGGTGATTGGAATGATTAGCGGATTCTTGGTGATCGTTCCGTATCTTGGAGCGTTGTTTGGCATGCTGGTTGCCTTAGGCATGGCGCTGGTGCAATTTGATAGCATGAGCCGTGTGGGCGTTGTGCTTGCCGTCTATATCATCGGCCAGGTATTGGAAGGCAACGTGCTCACACCGAAGCTGGTGGGGAGTAAGGTGGGCTTGCATCCTGTGTGGCTGATCTTTGGTCTCTCCGCAGGCGGCGCATTATTTGGGTTTTTAGGTGTATTGGTGGCTGTGCCAATCACCGCCGTGATTGGAGTGCTGATACGCTTCGCGCTCTCGCGCTACATCCAAAGCCCAATCTATCAAGATGTTGGCAGCCGTTCTTCATGCGCCAATTAGTCCTCGATTTCCCGGCGGTGGAGCGTTATGGCCGGGATCATTTTACCTGCTCTCCTTCTAATCAAGCGGCGTTCGACTGGGTGGAGCGCTGGCCGGACTGGCCAGCGTATGGGCTTATTATTACCGGTCCGGCGGCCTCTGGAAAAACCCATCTGGCGCATTTGTGGAAGGAAAAAACCGGCGCCATAGCGTTGTCTCCGGAAGCATTGGTGGTGAACCTGGAAGAAGGCCTGGTGGATCGCCCGATTCTGCTTGAGCATGCGGAACAGGTGGCGGATGAAATCGCGTTCTTTCATCTGCTTAATAGCGTACGGGAAGCGCGGCAATCAGTGTTGCTGACATCCCAGGCGGCAGTGGGGGCGTGGCCGCAGCGTTTGCCCGATTTGACGTCCCGTTTGAAAGCGCTCCCCGCCGTGGCGGTCGATGCCCCGGATGATGCCTTGCTTGGCGCTTTTTTATACAAATATTTTGCTGATAGGCAGCTCACTTTAAAAGAGGATGTCGTGGCGTATTTAATGCCGCGTATGGAGCGCTCCATGGCGGCAGCGCGCCGCTTGGCGGCAGCGCTTCATGCGGCTTCCTTGGAGGAGAAGCGTCCACTCACCGTGCCTTTAGCGCGTGAAGTGCTGACTGATACTAATTCGCAATCAATATATTGATTGCGTTACGCTGGCTGCGCCGCGCAAAACCGCCGCTTTCGGCGACGGTTTGGAATACCATTTCTCGATGTATTGATCGAGAAATGGTATGAATTTATGCGACTGAGTCAGTCTGCTGACTGAAATACCAGATTAACCCTTAACCCCGGTTTGCAGTCTTCAAACTGAACTTCGGCATTATGTAAGCGCGCAATGGCCGCAACCAGGCTCAGACCAAGCCCGTTTCCTTTCGTGTTGCGGCTTTGTTCCATCCGGAAGAATTTTTCGAACACCTTATCTTGGAATTGCAACGGGATGCCCGGCCCATTATCTTCAATGCTGATGATAGTGCGGCCTTCTTTTGCTTGTACGTAAATGCGTAAAACCCCGCCGGCGGGAGTGAACTTAATGGCGTTATCAATCAGGTTCGCAAACGCCTGGGTAAGTAAGTGCCGGTCTCCGGAGATGACAGGCGCGGCGCTAAGTTCATTATGAATGGCGATATTTTTCTGCGCCGCATAAGGTTCATAGAAATCAACGAGATCCGCCACTAAGCTTGCAAGATTGCACGGCGCGAAATCACGGAAATCAGTATTGGCCTCCAGTTCCGATATTTTTAGGATGGCATTGAATGTGGCAATCAGCTCCGTCATTTCCTGGACGTTTTTCTCCAGCAGCCGGTGTGCGGCGCTGGTTTCGCTTAAACCCCGCATTCCGGCTTCGGTGCGGCTGATAATGCGCGTGAGCGGACTTCTTAAGTCATGCGCGATATTATTGGCGAAATCTTTCAGCGATTTAAGCAATGCTTCAATTTTATCGAGCATTTCATTTAAGTTTCCCGAAAGATCGTCGAATTCATCGCCTCCTTTGGCAAAAGGGATACGCGCCGATAAATCGCCGTGCATAATAGCCTGCGCGGAGCGGTTGATTACGTTAATGCGCCGAATAACGCTGCGGGTGATAATAAGCGCGCCCGCCAGCGCCATGAATACCGTAATGGCCAGGCTTGCCCAGAATGTCTGCACAATCGTTTGAATGATTTTGTGTCTGTCTTGCAGGCTCTGCCCAACCAGCAAGGTGCGCCATTTAGAAAGCGGTACGCTGATGGCTTTCACATCGACCGGCGCCGCATTGCCCTCAATGGAAAACTGAATCCAGCTTCCGCCGCTTTCTAGATCTCTTTCTTCCGGCGAGGCATATTTAGGCCAGGCTTCCAGATTACCGGCAAGGCGCTCGGATTCTTTATTGATGAGCAGGTAAACCGAGGCGCTTTCTTTATCCGCGGCGATCAGTTCTTCAATGCGCCGCTCCACGCCTGCGGAACCATTTTCGCGGTACTCATTGAGCAGATGCTCATATTGCATCCGCACGGAATCAACTACCTGGTTTTCCAGATACTTGGAGGCGGAGGTATAAATAAACCCGAATAATAGTATAATGGAAAGGGCAAACAGCCCCACATACACCAGCGCCAGGCGAAACGTGAACGTGGATACCAGCCGTGATAATCGGTGCGGTAGCATGGCGCTTGGATTCGGCTAATTGCTGCCTTTGAGAGTGACGTAACTTACCACGCGTTGTACATAAGGGGTGACGCTTGCAATACGTGTGACGTTATCGAGCTCCATCCGATCCTGAGCGATACCCACCAGATACACCACCTGATTGACTGTTACCACCGAGTAGTTGATCGAGCGTATGCCGCGTGTGGCCAGCAAGCGTGTCCGGATTTGGGTGCTGATCCATACATCTCGGGTATAATTCCAGAAGCTGGAGGTGTCATTAACGGTCATTTCATTGTGGACTTCCTTAACGTTTGCTACAGTCCAGGCCAGGCGCACGGCCTCGATCTGCTGTTCGGGCTTATCGACATTGCCGGTAAGGAGCACTTTGGCTTGAGAGACTTTTACCGCCACATTGGCAAAAATGCCGTTATTTTCGGATCTCGCAAAAAGCGCTTTAATTTCCAGGAATATTTTATTGTCATTGACCGTGTCGGATAAAGACCGCTCCTGACCTGCTACGGCAGCCGTGCCTGCGCCCGCGCCAAACACGAGCGGCAAACATCCGGACACAGCGCCGCCTGCGGCTGCAAGCAAGGCAAGGCTAAAAAAACAGCGGAGCTTAGAATATGTCATGAGTCCCTCCATGCATCTTTTAAATGCCGCGGCAGACGCCACGGTACGATCATTACCAGGTCGAAGCGGATATTAAGCGCGGCGCGCGCAAACAGTCCAGTAAATTCACCCGGATATGCCAGCAAACAAGATGCGGTGCGGATTAATCGCTGTTGTTGATGCGGAGTAACCGACTCCAGGCAATCGCGGAACGAATGACGCGCTTTTACCTCCACAATCACTAAGTTGTTGCCTTTGAGGGCGAGTAGATCAATCTCGCCAAACGCATTGCGATACCGGCGCGCCAGAATCCGGTACCCTTTTAAGCGAAGCCAGCGAGCGGCAATGCTTTCTGCGGAGAGGCCGAGCCGGTATGCTTTTAGGCGTTTGGGAGAAGGAGTCATGCAGCGATTCCGCAAGATGGAATGTCCGGCGCATTCTACACCGAACTTAACGGA
>CAZRJZ010000066.1:0-7166 GCA_964600465.1 uncultured Rickettsiales bacterium | reverse complement strand
GATCTTGCCGACGTGCGCGGTGCAGATCCGTGTTGCGTCTTTGGTGACGAACAGCGCTGGTTCGGTGTAGATGTCGCCGAGCAGCAGGTGGCGGGTGTCGATGAGGTAGCGGTTGAGCCATGCGGTGGCGCGTTCGCCGAGGGGGACGATGCGGTCGCGGGCGCCTTTGCCTTCGCGGACGAACAGGGTCCGTTTGACCAGGTTGACATCGGCGACGTCGAGGCCGGCGAGTTCGGCACGGCGCACCCCGGTCGCGTACAGCACTTCCAACATGGTGCGGTCGCGGCGTCCGAGGACGGTGTCGAGATCCGCGGTGGCCATGACTGCTTCGGCTTGGGCGACGGTCAGGATCGTGCGTGGGAGCCGTTCGGGGGCTTTGGGCATGTCGAGTTCGCCAGCCGGGTTCGTGTCGATCAGGTGTTGTTTGAACATCCAGGAGAACAGGCCGCGACAGGCGATCAGGTGTTGTTGTTGGGTGCGCGCCCCGAGTGGTGTGCCGTGGCGGGTGATGTGGCGGTGCAGGTGGCGGAACAAATGTCTGATTTTCTAACCACCGGCGCGGTAACGAACGCGCTTAATATTCCTTCCGTTTCGGCGGAAGACGCCGCAAAGCTAAAACCCTATTTGCAGCTTGCCGACCAATTAGGCGGTTTTGCAGGGCAATTAACGGAAACCGGACTGAGAAAAGTGTCTATCGAATTTGAAGGCAAGGTGGCAAAGCTCAATACCAAGCCTCTGGTTGCCGTGGCCTTGAAAGGGTTGCTTGAGCCCCAAATGGAAGGGGTGAATATGGTGAATGCGCCTGTGGTTGCCAAGGAACGCAATATCGAAGTGAGCAGCACCTCCCATGACCGCGGCGGAGATTATCAGACGCTTATCCGCATTACCGTTACCACCGAACAATGCACCCGTTCCGTAGCAGGAACCTTATTTGCGAATCAGCCGCGCCTGGTGCTTGTTAATGACATGCGTTTGGAAGCAGGGCTAGGCGCGCGCATGCTTTACATAAATAATGAAGACAAACCGGGCTTTATCGGCAAGCTGGGTAAGATACTGGGAGAAGATGGCGTGAATATCGCCAACTTCCATTTAGGCCGAAGCGCCGCCTACGGAGACGCGATTGCATTGGTGGAAGTGGATGAGGACATCAGCGCGGCCACGTTGGATAAAATCGCTGCGCTTCCCATTGTCAAACAGGCAAAACTGCTTACCTTCCATTAGTCCGCCGGAGCGCTTGCGCTGGCATGGTACTGGCAAGCATGCGCCGCGCCACCAGCGGTTCCTGCATGGCCGCGTATATTTGTTTTTCCGCTTCCACCAGCAACACCCCGCCAAAAAGCGGCAATAGGGTCGCGCCGATTATTTCGATTGCCGGAGCCGTGCGCACAATCCAACGGGCCTGTGAGGGAAGAGCAAATAAGGTGGAAGAAGAACGCATAAACGTTAATTTACATTCCTCAAGCACGCCTTTTATCTGGTGTAACGTGAAGGGACGTCCGTAACCAAAGGGAGAACCGGCGGACCGGGCCCAGAAACTTAAACGGTTAGGAACAACCGCTAGCATGCGTCCGCCTGGGGTAAGCACGCGCCATACCTCCTGCATCACGGCTCGCAGTTCGCATTGTTCCAGCATATGCACAAGCAGTACCCGGTTGACGGTATTATTTGCCACAGGAAGTTCTCCTTCCTTGACGAGCGCCACCTGGTTGGGATGTTGCGAAGGCCAATAGATTCCGCCCTGGTGTGCGGGCATGCACACCATAAGCGTGTTGGATGAATTGATGAACGAATCCAGATAGGGAATCGGGTAGCCGAGCGCGAGGATATTTTCATTGCTGCACTCCGGCCACATTCGTGTTATAGAGCGCGCTATCATGTGCTGCGACAATATGCCTAAGCGGGAAGAATAAAACTGCTTTAAGCTTACCACGTCGGGGAAGTACATGGCGTTGGTTCCTTAATTTTAATGTTATTCCTCAAAGATCATTCTCCCATGCGCAGTTTTATGAATCAAGCCTTTCCGGCTTCCGCGGTTTTTTTACTCGTTTTTTTGCAAATAATTTCTCCCTTGTGGGCGCAGGAAATAGAGGTGGAAAATATTCATCAACAAAGCGCGCTTATTAACGGGGAAGAAAAAAACTGGCAGGAAGCCCGTCTGCATGCGCAGCAAAGCGCTGATGCGATCTTGCAGGCGTTTATTGAATGGCTGGCGCTACAAGATGTGGATTCCGGCGCAAGTTTTGAAGAAATCGCGGCATTTATACGCCTCCATCCGGATTGGCCGGAACAGAAGAAACTCCGCTTGCGTGCTGAGCAGGCGCTTGTTCTAAGTCCGCCCGATGACGCAACGCTTAAGCAATGGTTTGAGCAAAATCCACCCGTAACGGGCGCTGGAAAAATCATGCTTGCGGAGCTTGGTTTGCGTGCCAACCATGATATTGGCGCGGTATTGCCGCTCATTCGTGACGCCTGGCGCGATGGTGATTTCAGTCCTGATGAAGAAAACCGCATACGCGCAACCCATGGCACTTATTTGCGTGCGCAAGATCATGCGGCGCGCGCCGACCAGCTATTATGGGAAGGCAAGTTAGCTGCGGCGGAACGTATGTTGCCGTCGCTGGGGAGTGAGCAGCAGGCGCTGGTCAGGGCGCGGATAGCATTGCAAAAAAATGAAAAATTGGCATCCTTAAAGGTGTTGCATCTCAGTCAAAAGCTTCAGGCTACTCCCGGCGTCATGTATGACCGTATGATGTGGCGCTTAAAACGCGACGACAATAAAGGCGTGCGTGATATATTGCTCTCCGCTCCTGGCGTAGTGCCGTATCCGCAAAAATGGTGGCGGGTGCGTGAGCGTCAAATCCGTGAGGCGGTCGATGAACAAAATTTTAGCCTTGCTAAAAAACTCTTACGTAACCACGGCCAGGAAGAGGGTAGCGAATATGCCGATGCAGCCTGGCTCTCCGGCTGGATTGCGCTTGAATACGCTGGTCAACCCCAGGAAGCGTATAAGCAGTTTTATGCCATGTTTAATGCGGTCAGTACTCCGGTCAGTAAAGCGCGCGCGGCTTATTGGGCGGCCAGGGCTGCCGCTAAAGCGGGCGATCAATCAGCAGCGCAGAGCTGGTTTGCTTCCGCTGCTTCCTACCCAAGCGTATTTTATGGCCAGCTGGCCTCCGCAGAGATTTATGGCGCCGCTCCGCTTAAAATTCCTGCCGACCCGATTGCGCCAAGAGAAAAGCTTGAGGAATTCAACCGCAATCCGCTGGTGCGGGTGATAAAAATGTGCATAGAAAACGGGCATGAGGAATGGGCGGCGCAATTTGCCAATCATCTTATTGAACAGGAAAGCTCCGCCCATTCGCGAGCCCTTGTGGCATTGATGGTCAGTCGCATGCAAAGCACATTGCTTGGGGTGCGCGCCGCCAAACGCGCGCTGCAAAATGGCACGCTTTTGCTTGAAACGGCGTTTCCTGTGCCAAAACTAAGCCCACAGCTTGCGGTGGAGCCAGCGTTGGCTTATGCGATTGCGCGGCAGGAAAGTGAATTTGACCCTAAAGCGCGCAGTCGGGCCAATGCGCAAGGCTACATGCAATTGCTGCCTTCCACGGCGCGTGAAGTGGCACGGAAAAACGATATTCCTTTTCAGGCCGAAAGGCTTTATGAGCCAGCGTACAACACGCAGCTGGGAAGTCTTTATCTGGACAATTTGATTGCGCTCTATGACGGCTCCTATGTGAAAGCGATTGCCGCTTACAATGCAGGGCCAGGAAATATACGCAAATGGGTGACAGTCATTGGCAATCCTGGAAAAAACCTGCATGAGGTGATTAATTGGATAGAGAAAATCCCTTTCTCTGAAACACGTAATTATGTACAGCGCGTGATGGAGAATCTGCAAGTTTATCGTTATTTACTCTCGCAGCAAGTCTCGCCGCAATTGCGGATAGAGGAGGATCTAAAGCGCTAATGCAAAAGATGAAGCTGCATCAAAACATGTTTGGGTAGTGATATTCTATTTGCCTTGATGGCGTATATCCGCTAATCCAATGCTTCGCTACCTTTGATTCAATGATCTCCCGAATGCATCCTTATCTATTTGGTACAATTAGCATTTTTCATTACGTTGTTCTCTCCAGCCTGTTGTTCACGCTGGGAGTCTGCGGTATTTTTCTCAACCGTAGAAATATCATTACCATTTTAATGTCGATTGAGTTGATATTGCTGTCGGTGAATATTAATTTTGTAGCGTTTTCGGCGAAGCTTGGAGATTTAACCGGGCAGGTTTTTGCAATATTTGTCCTTACCGTGGCGGCGGCGGAAGCCGCTATCGGGCTTGCTATCTTGGCGATATATTTTAGAAATCGCGGTTCTATTGCGGTAGAAGACGCTAACCGGATGAAGGGGTGATATGATATCCCTCATTGTGTTTTTTCCGTTTTTAGCGTCGCTTATTGTCGGCTTAAACACGCACCGGTTCTCAGCGCGTACCGCTAACGTCATCACCTGCGGCGCGATGGTGATTTCTGCCGTTATGGCAGGGCTGGTGTTTCTGGATTTTGAGTTGTGGGCGGGCATGGGGGCTGACGCGTGGCGTGAATCGCTTGGGCCGCAAGGGCTGGTGCGCAAAGAAGCGGTGGTTCAGTGGATTGTTTCCGGCGATTTGGGAGTTAATTGGACGCTGCGCGTTGACGCGCTTACGGCGGTGATGCTGCTGGTGGTCACCTGGGTTTCGGCCGTGGTGCATCTTTACTCGGTGGGTTACATGCATGATGATCCGCATCCCCAGCGGTTTATGAGCTATCTCTCGCTTTTTACGTTTTTTATGCTGATGCTGGTCACGGCGGATAATTTCGTGCAGCTTTTCTTCGGTTGGGAAGGGGTGGGGCTGTGCTCCTACCTGCTGATTAATTTCTGGTTTAAAAAACCCTCCGCTAATGCTGCCGCCATCAAGGCGTTTGTGGTGAACCGTGTCGGTGATTTTGGCTTTGCTTTAGGGATATTTGCCATATTTACCTTATTCGGAAGCGTGCAGTTTGACACCGTGTTTGCTAATGCCCAAGGATTTGCCGATGCGCGGCTGCAATTCTTCGGTATGGAATTTCATGCGCTAACGCTCATAGGCGTTTTGCTTTTTATAGGCTGCATGGGCAAATCGGCGCAAATTGGTTTGCATACCTGGCTTCCCGATGCCATGGAAGGCCCAACGCCCGTATCGGCGCTTATTCATGCGGCGACCATGGTGACCGCTGGCGTGTTTTTGCTGGTGCGCTGCTCGCCGTTGTTTGAGCATGCGCCGGATGCGCTGGCGTTGATTACGGTTGTGGGGGCCATTACGGCGTTTTTTGCCGCATCCGTCGGGTTGGTGCAAAATGATATCAAGCGCGTGATTGCGTATTCTACCTGCTCGCAACTGGGCTATATGTTTATTGCGTGCGGCGTGGGCGCTTACGCGGCGGCGATGTTTCATTTGATGACACATGCGTTTTTCAAGGCGTTGCTGTTCTTAGGCGCCGGATCGGTGATTCACGGCATGTCCGGAGAGCAGGATATGCGGAACATGGGGGGCATCTGGAGAAAAATGCCGATCACCTATGGTTATATGTGGATTGGTTCGCTGGCGCTTGCGGGGCTGCCGTTTTTTGCCGGCTATTACTCTAAAGACATGATCTTAGAGGCGGCGTATGCCGCGTCGTCTGCAAGCGCCAGGTTCGCTTTTGCGGTGGGAATATTGGCGGCCTTAATGACGGCGTTTTATTCCTGGCGGCTGATTTTCCTGACCTTCCACGGCAAGCCGCGCGCAACTCAGGGGGTGATGCATCATGTGCACGAATCTCCGCGTATTATGCTGGCGCCGTTATTGCTGCTTGTGGCGGGAAGTCTGCTCGCCGGATTTATTGGCTATTATCATCTGGGCATGGTTTCCGGCGATAGCCGGTTCTGGCAGGCAAGCATCGGCTCCCACGAGGCCATAGAGGCGGCGCACCATGTGCCTGGGTGGGTAGGGGGCTTGCCGGTATTTTATTGGCGTATATTTTCTATATTCGCAGCCCTTATTTGGCTTCGAGATTGAGCGGAAAATTTTCAGGCATCTATCGGTTTTTGCTCAATAAATGGTATTTCGATGAGTTGTACGATGCCGTTTTTGTAAAGCCTGCAAAATTGCTTGGCATATGGTTGTGGAAGGGAATTGATGTGGCTGTTATCGACCGTTTTGGTCCCAATGGCGCCGCTGCCGCTTCATATGTTATGGGCGAGCGCGTTAGCAGGTTGCAAAGCGGATATGTCTATCATTACGCATTTGCCATGCTGCTTGGCATGCTGGCGCTGATAAGCTGGACGGTGCTCCATGGTGTCTAGCATCCTTACATTGCTGATTATCCTGCCCCTCATTGGCGCCGGACTGATTATGGCGGTGGTGCGCCGCGGTGATCATATTGGCATGCAAGAAGCGCGCTATGTGGCGCTTGTCACCACGTTGCTCACGTTTTTTACTTCCCTTGCCTTGTGGATCGGGTTTGACTCCAGCACGGCGGACTATCAGTTTGTAGAAAAAGTCGCGTGGTTTAAAGGATACAATATCAGTTACCATTTGGGGATTGATGGCATTTCCCTCTTTATGGTGTTGCTGACCACGCTTCTGATGCCCATTTGCATCTTGTGCAGCTGGACAAGCGTGCAGAAGCGTGTGCGCGAATACATGATTGCTTTTCTCGTTCTGGAATCTTTTGTGATCGGCGCATTCTGTGCGTTGGATCTATTGCTTTTCTACCTGTTCTTTGAGGGTATGCTGATCCCGATGTTCATGATTATCGGTATATGGGGTGGCCAGAACCGTATTTACGCCTCGTACAAATTTTTTCTTTACACGCTTGCAGGCTCTATTTTGTTCCTGGCGGTGTTGACGTATTTGTATTTCTCCTTCGGCACCACTGATATTCCGGAACTCACAGCAAAAGCATCAGAATTGCCGCTTAATGTGCAGCGCTGGCTGTGGCTTGCCATGCTTACCACCTTTGCCGTGAAAGTGCCGATGTGGCCGGTGCATACCTGGCTCCCGGACGCGCACGTGCAGGCTCCTACGGCAGGTTCGGTGATACTGGCCGGGATATTGCTAAAAATGGGCGCATATGGTTTTTTGCGGATTTCTTTGCCCATGCTTCCTGAAG
>CAZRJZ010000065.1:1392-7266 GCA_964600465.1 uncultured Rickettsiales bacterium | reverse complement strand
CTGCATGTTGTGGGTCACGATCACGATGGTGTACTTGCCCTTCAGCTCGTTTTTATCAGAATAAGCAATGGCATGCACCAGAAAATCCAGCCTCCCCCATTTGGCTTTTAACTGCTCAAACACGGCATCCATGCTGGCCATATCGGTAACATCGCAGGGAAGCACCGTGTCGGATTGCAGGCTTGCAGCAAGAGGGCGCACGCGTTTTTCAAGCGCTTCTCCCTGGAAGGTAAAAGCGAGTTCCGCACCTTGCGCATGAGCATACTGGCTGATACCCCAGGCAAGCGACTTATCATTCGCCACACCCATGATAAGACCGCGCTTACCTGCGAGTAAATTGCCTTGAGGTATCACTGGCTCGCCGGCGGGGAGTGTTTCCCCGCCGCGTTGCATCGATTGTGGTTCTGTCATTATTGCACAATCTTCCAGCTTCCGTCGGGCTGACGGCAAGCAGTACCGTAAGCTTTCTCGCTTCTTCCGCCTACGTTCACCACTTGCGTGAATTCACGGCAATAAGTGCCGCCGCGTTTTTCATATTTTCCAGGAATAACGGTTCCGCTATTGGTTGCTTCCCAGGGGAGTGCATCGCCAGGCTGGTTGTATTCCAACGCTCGTGCTGTGGAACGATCCATGGCGGCACGGTCAGCGTTATCCAAAGAATTACCGATCTCGCTGCCGATATAGGCGCCAAGCAGCGTGCCTGCGATGGTTGCAACGGTTTTACCCGCGCCGCCGCCGATATTATGCCCAATAACGCCGCCGCCAACAGCACCCGCTACGGTTCCGACGTCGCGCTTATTCACTGCGCCGCCACTCAGCACGCCAGTCCCCGGGCCGCCTCCTGGTTGCTGACACGCAGTCACCAGCAGCAATGCAGCGAAGGAAGCACATAGCTTGTTCGTTTTCATAATCCTCACCTTTTATCTTCAAGAATCAATGCGGAAGAACCACCTTCCGCGCATGCCTCGTATATCTCACAAACCATATAAACACGCAATAGCGAAACGATGCTACAAGAATTACACATTCGTAACCTTGGAGTAACAGCACGTAGCTCGCGCGATTACCACCACAAACATTAATCCGCCGATAATCGCCAATAATCCGCCGAGCCCCATAAAGCCCATAGCCACTTTAGCGCCGGAAAATCCGCTCTCCAGCGCTCCGGGAGTTTTGCGCAACACCCCATAACCGCCCGACCATGCAAGACCGCTAATATGCATCAACTGGCCAACGCCATAAACAATCGGTTGCCAGAATGCCAGCCGCCAATGCAGCACATGCCGGTAGCCAAAACGCGGCAGCAACATATACGCTATCCCCATCAGCGCTAAGGTCACAGAAACAATCGACCCATGATAATGCGCGGGAATCACCACATTCTGCCCACGAATCATGCCCCCCAAAGCCCCGCCATAAAAAAACAGCACCAACGATGCAAGTAATGCAGAAGATAAGGCACGTTGCTGCCGATCCTGCCATAGCGCTTTCCATTGGGTCAGTAAAAAACCTCCCAGAAGCAACGGCGCCAGGCCATTAGCAGCAATCATGAGTTGCGTATAAAATTCTCTATATTCCATACTGGCAATATCATAGGCCAGAAACGGATAGATGCTGAAGAGAACCACTAAAGGGCCGATGGCAAATAACGCAAATAGTAAACGCGACGAGAGATTTTTTTTAGGGCATAGTGCCGCAAACAAAAGTACCCAGCACACCATTTGCACCTGAATATGGGTAAATTGCAGAATATGCCCACCTGCCCAAAACAGCATATCATAGTATTGCGTGGCAATAATTTCCGGTGGCATTAACCGCCACGCCCATACAAAGGCAATCAATGCAACCAACGTTGTGATAGCGCTCCCGCTGATGGCAAAATGGAGCACACCATCTAGCGTGATTCCAGGGGGTCTTTTAGGCCTGGCAAGGAGAAGATGAATAAGCATTAGCCCAATGCCGCATAGCAGCAAGGCCAGAGAAAGAAAAAAGGGCACGTTATTAATAACCGGAATGTAATTGCTCATGAGCGCTTCGCCCTGCCCACTCAAAGGAGAAGCGCTCATCAATAGCGCGCCGCCGCTAAAAGACAGCAACGCGGCACGCTCCAAATAAGGAATCGTGAGCACAGGCCGCCTTGTGCCGTTATCGGCAAGCAGGCTCCAGAACATCATGGCAATGCTCAAAAACCACACCAGTACGGAGAGATTAACATGCACCACCAGGGCTTCATGAAATAGATTTAAAAACAAAGGCAGCTTTGCCAGTGCAGGCGTTCGCGCAATCACAAGAATAAGCGCAAAAAAACCTGCCAGCGCCAAGGCGGCTACACCAACCAGCAGCCACCAGCGTGCTTGCGTATGTTTTAATGAAGGCGGAAGAAAAGAGAAATGTTGCATATCTGTACCCGATACCATAACGCAACTATTATTGACTGCAATGCTTCCTTGCAAAACCACATGAATATTCTATCGTAAAACACATATATGCCTGAATTAGCGAACATCGTTGCGCGTGACCAAAAAAAAATCTGCCTGTGGCTCGCGTGTTGCGCTCTCTTGATCGGTGCAATGGTGGTGGCGGGAGGATACACGCGGCTTTCCGGCTCCGGACTTTCCATTACGCAGTGGAAGCCGCTTCATGGCTTTATTCCGCCGCTTGGCCAAGCGGAGTGGGAGGAGGAATTTGCGGGCTACCGACAGATCCCCCAATACGTACGCATCAACGCCCACATGACGCTGGAGGAGTTTAAGAGTATTTTCTGGCCGGAATACTGGCACCGCGTGCTGGGGCGTATTATCGGCATTGCGTTCTTGATCCCCTTTTTGATTTTTCTAAAACGCGGCTCAATAAGAGGTAAGTTAGTTATCCAACTAATTGGGATTTTTGCGCTGGGCGCATTGCAGGGATGCATAGGGTGGTACATGGTAAGCAGTGGCTTATCGGAGCTGACTCATGTAAGCCATCTGCGATTAATGCTGCACTTAGGCATGGCGTTTTTAATTCTTGCCTTGATCATCCGGATTATTTTAGCGCTTTCATTGCCTCGCATTGGCACGGCCCTGCCCGGCTCGATTGTGCCCTGTTTCTCATTTCTTTGCATCCTCATCTATGCCCAAATTTTAATGGGAGCCATGCTGGCCGGATTACATGGCGGACTCATCTACAACAGCTTTCCCACCATGGATGGGCAATGGATGCATGCAGATGTTTTTAATTCTTACGAAAGCTGGTTTAATAATATTGCCTTTATCCAGTTTGCGCATCGCTGGCTGGCGATGGTTCTGGGATTAGGCATTTTGGGAGGCGCGATTTATTATCGTTGCTGGCTTTTTAAGCCGCCCTTCATTCTATTTTCCATAGGGCTTATTACGGCGGTGATACTGCAAATAACTCTGGGCGTGTTCACTTTACTTTATCAAACTCCTTTGCCGCTTGCGCTACTTCACCAGTCAGGTGGATTGTTGCTTTTCTGCTGCGCTATTGCGCTGCTCTACCGCCTACGCTCCACTTAAAAAACCTCGCACAGCGACATCGAGATCCGGCTCTTCGAGTAAAAAGGAATCATGTCCGTTATCGCTGACGATCTCATTATAACTCACGCGTACTCCGGCAGCGTTCAGCGCCCGCACAAGATGCCGGCTCTCAGACGAAGGAAAAAGCCAGTCCGAGGTAAAAGAAATCACGCAAACCCGTGCCTGAACAGCCTGGAAAAGCTCGGCCAGATGCACCCTTCCTCCTTCGCTTAAGTCAAAATAGCTTGCGGCCCGTGTCAGGTAGAGATACGAATTGGCGTCAAATCGCTGCACAAAACTATGCCCTTGATAGCGCAAATAACTTTCTACTTCGAAATCCGCTTCAAAGCCATAGGTAAAGCCTTGCCGGTCTTGTAAATTGCGGCCGAATTTCTTTTGCAGCATGGTTTCGGACAAATAAGTAACATGCGCCGCCATACGCGCCACCGCCAGTCCACGTGCAGGATACTGACGCTGATCAATGTAATTGCCCTCGCACCAATCGGGATCTGCCATAATGGCTTGCCGCCCAATTTCATGAAATGCGATATTCTGGGGCGACTGCCGGGTGGAAGTGGCAATAGGCATAATCGAGCGCACGCGCTGCGGATAACGCACCGCCCATTCCAACACCTGCATGCCTCCCATGGAGCCGCCAATAGCGCAATGCAACGTTTCGATGCCTAAATGATCCAGGAGCAGGGCCTGCGCGCGCACCATATCTGCGATAGTCACCACCGGAAAATGCATGCCATAGGTAAGGTCTGTGGCGGGATTAATGGCCTTTGGGCTAAATGAACCCATGCAACCGCCTAGTACATTGCTGCAAATAACGAAAAAACGATCCGTATCGATCGGTTTGCCGGAACCAATCATCCGCTCCCACCAGCCAGGCTTGCCTGTTACCGGATGAGTATTGGCGGCGTACTGATCGGCGGTAAGCGCGTGGCAAACAAGCACGGCATTGCTCCTATCCGCATTTAATTCACCATAGGTCTGGTATGCCAGTGGGAACGCGCTAATTTCCGCCCCGCAGTCAAGCTTTAAAGGAGCCTGCGTGGCAAGCGTCACAATTTTGCCGATTTCCACCGCACGGTAGTCGGATCCGAAATGCGAAATAACAGAGCTGCGTCCCATATAGATCACGATACCATCATAATTTACCGGGAATAGCAAATCCTGTTGAATAGAACCTCAACCTCCTATATCTATCGCTGGCCTTCGTTTTCTATTAAAAAACTTTAGAAAATAGACCATTGAACAAAGTCCCATGGAAGAAAAACTCGCAGAATACCGCAAAGAAATCGACAAGCTGGATAGCCAAATTGCCGATCTTTTAAAAGTCCGCATCCGAGTGGTGGAAAAAGTGGGAGCGCTAAAAGTGCAACACGCGCCGGACAAGTGTCCGCTTCGCCCGGGTAGGGAAGCAGCGCAGTTACGCCGTATGCTGGAACGGTTTAAAGACAGTGCCTTTTTACCGGAAGCCGTGGCCCAAATATGGCGCACCATCATCAGCGCCTCTCTTGCCGTGGAGGGAAAACTTCGCATTGCCGTGTGTATTACCGACGAACATCCGGAGTTATTCTGGCTGGCACGCGAATATTTCGGCGGATTCACCAGCTTCACGCGGGAACCGGGCATAAAGCGTATCTTAGGCGCCATTATTGACGGCAAGGCCGATATTGGCATTCTACCGGCGATTAGAAACGGCAGCGCCGCACCATGGTGGCCGGAACTGACGCGCCGCGGTCCGGGCTGGCCAAAAATATTTGCGCGCATTCCTTTTACCGAAACGCCGCGAATGCACACGGAACGCACAGCGGCGCTGGCAATCGGCAAAATTCTGCCTGAGCCAAGCGGCGATGATATTTCGTGTTTTGCTTTTGAAGCCGAAGACAACACCAGCATGCACAAACTCCAAAGCGCTTTCTCGAGCGCCAAACTGGAGGCGCAATGGGTTGACATCCTGACCCAAGGAAATGGTGAGCGACAGCATTGTGTGGAAATAAAAGGATTTATTACCGATACGGACGAACGCTTCCAGCACTTTCTTTCTATCCTCGGAAATGCCGTTATCCGCTATACCTTCTTAGGGGCCTATGCTACACCGCTAATGATTACGGCCCCTAACGCAGAACAGCAACGCCATGAGTAACCAGTTACCCACACCTAAACCCGGTATCCTGGACATTGCGCCTTACGTGGGCGGCAAGTCTTCAGCTGCAGGGTCGCAACGGGTGATCAAACTTTCTTCCAACGAAAATGCCCTGGGGCCAAGCCCAAAAGCAATCGCGGCATACCAGGCGCAAGCGGAGAAACTTTACCGCTATCCGGACGGACAGGCCGCTGTTTTGCGCGA
>CAZRJZ010000065.1:0-1382 GCA_964600465.1 uncultured Rickettsiales bacterium | reverse complement strand
GGCGGCGCATGGCCTGGAGATGCAACGCATTGTCTGCGGTGCCGGTTCTGATGAAGTGATCGGTTTACTGACCCATGCCTATGCGGGACCTGGAGATGAGGTGCTTTACAGCGAGCATGGGTTTTTAATGTATAAAATTTATGCCCAGAGCAACGGCGCAACGCCCGTAACGGCGCCGGAGAAAAACCTCACCGCCGACGTAGACGCGCTGCTGGCTCGGGTAACCGCACGCACGAAAATCGTTTTTCTTGCTAATCCTAATAACCCCACTGGCACGTATTTACCGGCCAGCGAAGTCCGGCGCTTACGCCGGCATTTAAGACCCGATATTATCCTGGCGCTGGATGCTGCCTATGCGGAATACGCCACCGCCACCGATTATGAAGATGGAATGTCGCTGGCAAAGGAAAGCGACAACACCGTAATGCTGCGTACCTTTTCTAAAATATATGGCCTGCCGGCTTTGCGGCTTGGCTGGGGATACATGCCAAACGCCATGGCAGACGTATTAAACCGCATTCGGGGGCCGTTTAATGTTTCTTCCTGCGCCATTGCAGCCGGAGTTGCCGCCGTGCAAGACCAGGCATGGCTAAACGAGGCCAGAAACCATAATACGCAAGAGTTGCAAAAACTGGCTGCCAAGCTTGCAAAGCTGGGTTTAAAAACCACACCCAGCCAGGGCAATTTTTTACTGGTCGAATTTGAGCCATCTGGCCATAAAACGGCTTCCACGGCGAATGCTTATCTGCTTGAAAACGGTATGATTATTCGGGAAGTGGCCAATTACGGACTGCCCGATCATTTGCGCATCACCATCGGCACGGCAGAGGAAAACACGCTGCTTATCGCTGCCTTAACGCGCTTTATCACTGGCCGATGAGTGTAGCGCCCTTCTCTCAGCATACCGCCATTTTGGGGCTTGGTTTAATTGGAAGCTCGCTTGCCCGCGGCCTCACTATTGGCCCTAGATCCGCGCATATCAGCGCTTATGACCGTAATCCGCTTGCGCTACGCTATGCTTTGGAACACGGATTTATCCACGAAGCATGCCAAGATCCCGGGCAAGCGGTGACGGATGCGGATCTGATTATCTTTGCCACCCCCCCCGCTTCATTAGCGGCGCTTGCCCGGCAAATCGGCCCCTGTATCAAACCTGGAGCGCTGATTACCGATACTGCTTCCGTGAAACAACAGCCCATTGACGCGATTACGCCATATCTTCCCGACGATGCCATGTTCATTCCCGGCCACCCGATTGCCGGAAGCGAACAGGCAGGCGTCATGGCCGGCAGGGCGGACTTATTCGCAGGCAGGCGTGTAACGCTGACTCCGCTTTCTCCCGAATCGCCAGGACTGCAGCGCGCCACGGATCTATGGCATGC
>CAZRJZ010000064.1:2886-7291 GCA_964600465.1 uncultured Rickettsiales bacterium | reverse complement strand
GTGGCACACCGGAGAGCCTGCTTGATCTTTCGGTGGAAACTGTGAATGTGGATTTGTCTTCTGCGGGTGCGGTTGATGAGTTGGTGGACTGGGTGAATCGGGATCAGCCGTCGCGTGCGGAGCTTCGGTGCCGCGCCGGTGAATATGCTTGTGCGCAGGCGCTCAATGTATTTACGCAATTTTCAGTGCCAACGGAGTCTGTGCCTTCGGAAGAGAACAGGGCGGTGTTGATTTATGAGCGCGTTATGGCGCGGGATTGTGAAAACCGCTATATTGATAACACGATTAATCCGTACAATCTTAATCATCCTACGCTGGGCTGTTCTGTAGCCGCGAATGCCGTGCAGATGGTTGGGGATAAACGTCAATTTGTCAGCCCGAACCTGCTTGATTTCCACGATGGTGAAAATTTAAGCAGGGTCATGCGTGAGTACCGGACCGGCGCTCCCCAGAAGAGCGGCAACAATTTTGGTTCTCTGCTGAACTCTGTCACTGGAACCGCGTCAGGATCCAGGTAGGGTGTCACACCTCTTGAATGTATCGCTATGACTCAGTCACGTCCCTTAATGATTGTTTATGCGGGCCAGACGGGTGAGGTGTTGCCGGAGCAGTTGGGTATCGCCATGGGCGAGCCGGATCCGGAGGTCATTGAAGGCGGGATCATGCAGGCGGCCGCTGTTCTTGCCAAGCGCGCAAAACCGCCGCAATTTTTAGTGATCGATATCGGGGAGCGCGACGAGGGCGTTATCGCTGAAATTGACGCCTTGGCCGAGCATTGCGACACTTCGGTGCGTGTGGTGGTGGCGGGCCGGATTAACGATGTGGCGTTTTACCGTGCGTTACGTAGCCGAGGCATTTTAGAATATTTTTCCTACCCCGTTCAGGTGACGGAATTGCGGGAAGTCTTGCGTCAGCAATCGTTGGTCAAGCCTGCCGGCGGCAGGGCAGCCTCGATGGAGGGCGTGACTATTGCCTTTATGAGCGCGGCCTCCGGTGACGGCTCAAGCACGGTGGCGCTTAACACGGCCTATTGCCTAGCCCGTGATACCGGAAAACCTACGGTGATTGTGGATATGGATTATCAGTTCGGCATGGTGGCGCGGCACTGCGATATTTCCGCGCCATTTGGGATCCGTGAGCTGATTGAATATCCGGATCGTGGGGTGGATGGCACGTTGATCGCTAAAATGCTGTATCCTTACTCGGAGAATTTGAAGGTCATTGCCGCGCCGAATGACCTTCGCCGCATGCCGGCTGTGAGCGCCTCGCTGATCAGGGACATGATCGCCGTGCTGAAGACGGAGTTTGCCTATGTTATTATTGACGTTCCGCATATCTGGGCCGACTGGACAGCGGCTATCCTTGCGCAGGCTAATCATCAGGTGATCGTTTCTCAGCTATGGCTGCGCTCTCTTACGCATTTAACGCGATTGCTGAACGTCTGGCAGGACGTGGGGATTAATCGCTCGGATATTACGCTGGTGGTTAACCGTAGCGGTGCGAAGTTTAAAGAAGCGCTTACATCGGAAGACGTGGAACGCATTAGTAATAAATCGATTGATCTTTACCTTGCGAACGACATTAAGGCGGTGGTGGACGCTGAAAATCAGGGAAAAACCATTTTAGAGACAAGCAACACATTGCTGGCTCGGCAACTGAGCGATCTAACCCGTCTATTGCTGACCCGCACCGGCGGCCAGGCGGAGTCATCAGCGCGGGGTGTGCAGGATAAAACCAAGAAATCATTATTCTCCAGGGGGAAAAAGTAGCGTGTTTGGTAAAAAAAATTCTCCTCATGCCGCTGCCGATATATCCACGTCGCGGGAACTGGTGAGGGTTTCTCGCAAGGGAGAGCGGTCTGACCTTGCATTATCCCAGGAAGATGGCGATCTCATTCGCCGTAACGGCTCCGCGCAAGCCGCTTCCGCAGAGGAAGGGAATGGTTCAGAGGCGAAGCTGCGCTCTAAAGAACGCGCGTTGGAGACGGAAGACTTCTTAAAAGCGAAAAATGTGGTTATCGAAGCGCTGGTGGAGCGTGTGGACTTCCGGAGTTTTCAAGGAATGTCGGATGCCGCGCGCCGCACTCGCGTTGGCCACGTTATTGATGAATTTATCGCACACGAGTTAACCATTCCGCTCACCGCCTCGCAACATACTCTTTTGCACAACCAGGTGGTGGACGATCTGCTGGGTTTCGGCCCCATTGAGGTGCTCCTTGCCGATCCGGATGTATCGGATATTATGATCAACGGCCATAATCAGGTGTATATTGAGAAACGTGGACGTATCTTCTTAAGCGATGTGCGCTTTAGCAGCGAGAAGCATCTGCTCAATGTCATTCAGAAAATTGTGTCGCTGGTAGGCCGGCGCGTGGATGAATCCAGCCCGATGGTCGATGCGCGCATGCCGGATGGCTCCCGATTCAATGCGATTATTCCTCCGCTTGCGTTAAACGGGTGTCTTGCTTCCATTCGTAAGTTCAAGCGCTATAAAATGCCGCTTAAGGAGTATCTGGAACATGATTCGCTCAGCGAGGCGATGTATAAGTTCTTGGAGATTTGTGGTTATATCCGGCTGAATATTATTATCTCCGGCGGTACGGGGTCGGGTAAAACAACGTTACTTAACGCGATTTCCGGAAATATTGATCCCGGAGAGCGCGTCATCACCATCGAAGATGCGGCGGAGCTGCAGTTGCAGCAGCCGCATGTGCTGCGCCTGGAGACGCGCCCTGCGAATATTGAAGGAACGGGAGAAATTGGGCAGCGGCAATTGGTAAAAAACGCGCTGCGCATGCGCCCTGATCGTATTATCCTGGGTGAGATCCGCGGCGATGAGGTGATTGATGTGCTGGCCGCTATGAATACCGGCCATGACGGCTCCATGGCCACTATCCATGCGAACTCTCCGAAGGATGCGCTAAGCCGTATCGAGAATTTAGTGGGCATGTCGGGCGTGACATTGGCGGCGACCAGCTTGCGCGCGCAGATTGCCAGCGCTGTGCAACTGATCGTGCAGCTGAATCGCATGCGCGACGGCAGAAGGCGTATTGTGCAGATTGAAGAGGTGCTTGGATTAGAAGGAGGCGAGGTTAAAACCCGAACCCTCTTTGGGTACAAGCCCGGCCCTATGGACGAAAAAGGGGTGTTACAGGGAAAATTTTACTGCACAGGCGCCGTTCCGCAGTTTATGCTTCAGGCAGAATATTACGGTGTGCATAATGATATGCTGGCTTGTATCCAGCCCACCCAAACAGGGGATTAGTCTATGGTTTCGCTTTCGTTTCCGTTGGCCATTTTAGTGTCTGTGCTGGTATATGTGCTTTGCATGATGATGGTGCCTAAGCAGGTAATGCAGCAGGCCGATCCTCGTTTGAAGGCCAGCTTGCGCCGCCTTAAACAGGAGCAGGATCTTGCTCAGCATGGATCGGCGGAAGAAGCAGTGACGGCTTCTGCTGACGAAGCCAGTCCCATTATGCGGGCGTTTCTGTTTATTCCCGGTTCTTCCAAAGCAATGCCGCTTATCCGCCGGGCCGGCTACGCAAAAAAAATTGAGAAATTATTTATCGGCGGCGTGGTGGTGTTTGCGTTCCTGTCTTCTTTGACGGCGCGGCTTGGAGCGCTGTCTATTCTCTATTCCGCGCTCGGTACGCTGTTGCTCCTGTGGTTTTTCCTGAATAACCAGGTCAGGAAGAGGCGGCGGCAATTTTTGGAAGAATTTCCGGACGCGATTGATATGATTGTTCGCAGTGTGCGGAGCGGTTATCCACTGAACACCGCGCTTGGTATGGTGGCTGAGAATATGGGAGGGGTTACCGGTATTGAGTTTCAAAGGATTGTGGATGAAATCCGCTATGGATGGTCGCCTTACGAGGCGCTGAATCGGTTTTCCGATCGAATGAAAGAGCCGGATATCCGATTCTTCGTAACGGTGCTTGCGGTGCAGCAGGAAACAGGCGGCAATTTGTCCGAAGTGCTGACAAATCTGAGCAAATTATTGCGCCAGCGGAAGCAGTTGCGTCTTAAAATTCGTGCGCTTAGCTCGGAAGGGCGCGTAACGGCTTGGATTTTGGGGGCGCTTCCGGTATTTATCTTTCTTGCCTTGAGCTATATGAGTCCTCAGCATCTGGTTCCGCTTTATGATACGACGATGGGAAATTTTATCCTCGGTGGCGCGGTGGGGATGGTGTTGCTCGGGATGCTGATTGTAAAAGCAATGATTAATGTTGATATTTAGGATCACAATGCCGCAATTTTTATCTAATCAGTATTTTTTATTCGCCATTGCAGCCCTTTGCGTGGTGACGGTGTATCTGGCGTTTGTTTTGTTGTTCAGGAGAAACGCCCTCCAGGCGCGCGCCGAGCGCATTGTTAGCGGCGAGCGTCAGGGGCTGCCGGAGCGCAAA
>CAZRJZ010000064.1:0-2876 GCA_964600465.1 uncultured Rickettsiales bacterium | reverse complement strand
GGGCGTCAACGTGGCAAAAGCCCGTAAGGAATGGTACGGCCCGTTGGGGCGGGCGGGCATCAGTTCGCCGGATGCGGTAGCGTATCTGCTGACGTTTCAGTGGATTGCGCGTCCATTAATGGTGCTGATGGGCGCGGTAATGCTGATGCGGGTGCTAACGCCTGGGGCGATGGAAGGTCTGAACAAGATATTGTTTCTGACCATGGGAGCGATGCTGGTGGTGGTTGGCGGGTTTGGCGTAAAGCTTTACCTCTCTAACGCCCGGCAGAAACGCGAAAAGCGCATGCAGCGCTCGTTTCCGGATGCGTTGGATTTGTTATTGATCTGCGTGGAATCCGGGCTTTCGATGGATACGGCGCTTGGTAAAGTCTGCGCGGAATTGCGTAGCGCTCATCCGGAAATGACCGATGAATTGGAACGTACGCGTATGGAGCTGAGCGTCCTGAATGATCGCACCCAGGCGTTACAGAATCTGGCTGAGCGTACCAATACGCCCGGCTTTCGCTCCCTTGTTTCTTCGTTAATCCAAAGTGAAAAATTCGGTACCAGCCTGGCCGATACGCTGCGTGTGCTTGCCGAGGAATTCCGTGGCACGCGCCTCCTTTCTGCCGAAAACAAAGCCGCCCGAATTCCTGCGCTTATTACGGTGCCATTGATCTTTTTTATATTCCCTGCCTTTATGTTGATTATTATGGGTCCGCCCTTTGTTCGCGTCAGTCAGCAGGGTGGCATTTTTGGCGATAGCAGGTAGTCTTGCGGACCAGTAGTACGGATTGCCCGGCGTGAATGCGCCTTTCCAGTTGGTTTCCGAGTATGCTCCGGCGGGCGATCAGCCCGTCGCCATTGCTGCGCTTAACGAAGGCATCAGCAAGGGCATGCGTAATCAGGTACTGTTGGGCGTTACGGGATCGGGTAAAACATTTACCATGGCGCATGTGATCCAGGCGCAGCAGAAACCGGCGCTGATTATGGCGCATAATAAAACCTTGGCGGCGCAGCTTTATAGCGAGATGAAAGGTTTTTTCCCTCACAACGCGGTGGAATACTTCGTTTCCTACTATGACTATTACCAGCCGGAAGCGTATGTGCCTAAATCGGATACGTTTATCGAGAAAGACTCGGCCATTAACGAGCAGATCGACCGCATGCGCCATTCCGCCACACGTTCGATGCTGGAGAGGCGGGATGTGATTGTGGTGGCTTCGGTATCGTGTATTTATGGTATCGGTTCGGTGGAAACCTACTCGGAGATGAAGCTGGAGTTGAACGCCGGCGCTCATTATGAGCAGCGTGACTTTATCAAAAAGCTCGTGGAGATTCAGTATAAGCGTAACGATATCGATTTCCACCGCGGCGCCTTCCGCGTGCGTGGCGATAGTGTGGATATTTTTCCCTCCCATTTAGAAGATGAGGCCTGGCGCTTCAGCTTCTTTGGCGATGAGCTGGAAGCGATGACAGCCTTTGACCCGCTGACAGGGGAGCGCTTGCGTGTGATGAATGAGGTGACGGTTTATGCCAATAGCCATTATGTGACGCCACGGCCCACGGTGGAAAAAGCCATTCGCCAGATTAAAGAAGAGCTGCGGTCACGGCTCGAAGCTTATCGGGCGGCAGGGAAATTGCTGGAAGCCGAGCGTATCGAGCAGCGCACCAGCTTTGATCTGGAAATGCTGATTGAAACGGGCACTTGCAAGGGGATCGAAAATTATTCCCGTTACCTGGCAGGTACTGCGCCGGGGGAGCCACCGCCCACATTGTTTCAGTATTTACCGAAAGATGCCCTGCTTTTTGTAGATGAGAGTCATGTCACCGTACCGCAAGTGGGGGGGATGTACAAAGGAGACCGCTCCCGTAAAACAACGCTCGTGGAGTACGGTTTTCGCCTTCCTTCCTGCCTTGATAACCGTCCTTTGAAATTTGAGGAATGGGATGCTATGCGGCCGCAAACGGTATTTGTTTCTGCAACGCCTGCCAGGTGGGAAATGGAGCAGGCAGGGGAGATAACGGTGCAGCAAGTGATCCGTCCTACCGGCCTGATTGATCCGCCTTGCGAGGTTCGGCCCATTGCCATTCAGGTGGATGATTTATTGGCAGAATGCCGTGAGCAAATGCAATTGAAGCAGCGCGTGCTGGTGACAACGCTGACCAAGCGCATGGCGGAAGAGCTTACCGATTATATGGAAGAATCCGGCATTGCGGTACGCTATCTGCATTCGGATGTGGATACGTTGGAGCGCATTGAAATTATCCGCGATCTTCGCTTAGGCGCGTTCGATGTGCTGATTGGAGTAAACCTGCTGCGCGAAGGCCTGGATATACCGGAATGCGGTTTGGTGGCTATTTTAGATGCGGATAAGGAAGGGTTTTTACGCTCCACCACCTCTCTTATCCAAACCATTGGCCGTGCGGCGCGTAATATTAATAGTAAGGTGATTCTATATGCCGACAAAATAACTGAGTCCATGCGTATGGCGTTAGAAGAAACGTCGCGCCGCCGCAGTATTCAGCAGGCGTATAACGAAGAACACGGTATCACTCCCACCACGATTTTGAAAAATGTAGGAGCGATTATTGAGAGCGTTTATGAAAAAGATCATGTAACCGTAGATACGCGCAAAAAGAAATATGACGTTGATATCAGTAAAATCAAAGATCCGGAACAGTATCTATCAACGCTGCGCAACCGTATGCTGCAAGCGGCTGCGGATTTGGAATTTGAAGAAGCTGCGCGTCTACGCGACCAGATATTAGCAGAAGAGAAAAAGATGAAAAAACGCCGCTCTGTTTGAAGCGGAGTCTAAAAAACGTAGCGAACTACGCTGACATAGTCAGCGTTCTGCCAATCGGCGATGGGGGCAAGCCGCACCGCGCCGTTT
>CAZRJZ010000063.1:0-7300 GCA_964600465.1 uncultured Rickettsiales bacterium | reverse complement strand
CATTACAAGGCAGAAATTATTGCAAGCATTCCCGCCGGCCAGATCATTACCCTCGACCGGCAGGGGGAATTTATTGACCTTTGCCGCGGCCCTCATGCGCCCGGTACTGGCAAGATCCAGCATTTTAAACTGCTGAAAGTGGCCGGCGCGTATTGGCGTGGCGATCACCGCAACGAGATGCTGCAGCGTATATACGGAACCGCCTGGGCGAGCGAGAAAGACTTAAATGCTTATCTTACCATGCTGGAGGAAGCGGAAAAGCGTGATCACCGTAAACTGGGTCGTGAGCTGGACTTATTTCATATTGAGGATCACTCTCCCGGCATGATCTTCTGGCACGATAAGGGGTGGACGCTCTTTAGGCTGGTTGAAAATTACATCCGCGATAAAATACGCGCCAAGGGTTACATTGAGGTAAAGACTCCGATTCTGGTCGACAAAACCTTATGGGAGGCTTCCGGCCATTGGGAGAAATTTCGTGAGAATATGTTCGTGGCCGATTCCGACCAAGAGCGGCTGCTGGCGGTAAAGCCCATGAACTGTCCGTGCCATGTGCAGATTTTTAAGCAAGGGATCAAAAGCTACCGTGATTTACCGCTGCGCATGAGCGAGTTCGGTACGTGCCATCGCAATGAGTCGTCCGGAAGTCTGCACGGCATTATGCGGCTGCGCGGTTTCACGCAGGACGATGCGCATATTTTCTGTACCGAAGATCAGATCACGGATGAAACGGTGGCCTTTTGCGATTTACTCAAAGAAGTCTATCGGGATTTTGGGTTTAAGGATGTGATTGTTAAATTCTCAGACCGGCCTTCAAGGCGCGCGGGGGCCGATGAAACATGGGACAAAGCCGAAGGGGCGCTTAAAGAAGCGGTGATTGCTGCGGGTCTTGCATATACGCTTAATCCGGGCGAAGGAGCATTTTACGGCCCAAAATTGGAATTTGCACTCAAAGATTCCCTGGGGCGGGACTGGCAATGCGGAACGCTGCAGGTGGATTTTGTGCTTCCGGAGCGTCTAGGTGCTGAATATATTGGCGCCGATGGCGCCAAGCGCCGTCCCGTCATGCTCCACCGCGCCATTTTGGGTTCAATGGAGCGTTTCTTAGGCATTTTAATTGAAGAGCACGCCGGGAAATTCCCGTTATGGCTGGCGCCTGTACAGGTGGTGGTCGCCACCATTACCAATGAGGCGGACGCGTACGCCAACGAAGTCAAAGACCGGCTCTGCGCGAAAGGACTTCGCGCGGCGGTGGATGTGTCTTCTAATAAAATCAATTATAAAGTGCGCGAGCACTCGTATGCGAAAATACCCCTCATATTCGTAGTAGGCGCCAGGGAGCAAGAGCAGCGAGCCGTTTCGCTTCGGCGGTTAGGCAGCCAGGAGAATAAAACCATGGGGCTTGATGAGGCCGTGGAGGCGCTTATGAAGGAAATCCGGGATAAGAAGGGCGTAAGCGCCGGTGTTT
Source organism: uncultured Rickettsiales bacterium (assembly GCA_964600465.1). Taxonomy (GTDB): domain Bacteria; phylum Pseudomonadota; class Alphaproteobacteria; order Rickettsiales; family SXRF01; genus CAYMDD01. The sequence continues at coordinate 5,832 of CAZRJZ010000063.1, read as the reverse complement.
AGATGTCCCGGTTGTTTCAAATAATCTATTAATAACAATCTTTTATATTTGGTTTGCCGGAAGATTCTTTTATCTTTGACAATAAAGGCATGCGAGGTAAAATGCCTCTCTTTTATTATTTTTGCCTTGATAATCCTCGGAAGGAGGTAACCCCGCTTGGTAGAAGTTGTAGTACGCGATAATAACGTAGATCAGGCTCTGCGCGCTTTAAAGAAGAAAATGCAGCGTGAAGGCCTGTTTCGTGAAATGAAAATGCGCCGCCATTACGAAAAACCTTCCGAGCGCCGTGTGCGCGAGCTTAGCGAAGCTCAGCGCCGCCAGCGTAAACTGGCTCGTAAAATGGCCGACCGGAACGATTAGTTTTTCGCCTGTCATTGGGAATCCAGCACAGCGTTTAACCGCGCTAATTAATGCTGGGTTCCCTTGTGTCCGGCAGCGGCTTTCTTGTACTAATTCGCAATCAATACGCTGGCTGCGCCGCGCAAAACCGCCGTTTTCGGCGACGGTTTAACCGCCCAACTTTTTCTTCAGTAGTTCATTGAGTGTCGATGGATTGGCTTTTCCGTCCGATGCTTTCATGACCTGGCCTATAAAGAAGCCAAATAGCTTGTCTTTCCCGGAGCGGTATTGCTCAACTTTGTCGGGATTAGCGACCAATACGTCATCGATCATTTTTTCAATGGCACTTACATCTGTGACTTGCGTTAAGCCTTCTCGCTCAACAATGGTTTTTGCCGTCTCGCCGCTGCTGACCATTTTATCCAATACTTCCTTGGCGATTTTGCCGGAGATGGTATTGTCTTCAATCAACGTGAGCAGCCCACTTAAATGCTCAGCGCGAATGGGCGATTGTTCCAGCTCTACTTCCAGCTTATTAAGCCTGCCGAAGAGTTCGCCGGTCATCCAGTTGGCGGCGAGTTTGGGGTCATGCTTTGCAGCTAAGGCTTCATAGTAATCTGAGTAGGATTTATCAGCCACCAGCACCCCGGCATCGTAAGGAGATAATCCATAGTCGCGCATGTAACGGGCTTTCTTTGCGTCGGGCAGTTCCGGCAAAGAATTGCGGATATGTTCTACATATTCTTGGGAGAAATTTAAGGGTAATAAATCCGGATCGGGGAAATAGCGGTAATCATGTGCGTCTTCTTTGCTGCGCATGGTACGGGTTTCTCCGCTGCCAGCGTCGAATAGCCGTGTTTCCTGGTCGATTGTGCCACCTGCCTCCAGAATTTCCACCTGCCGGGCCGCTTCGAACTCGATGGCCTTAATCAAATAGCGCACGGAATTTACGTTTTTGATTTCACAGCGTGTGCCAAGGGGAGCGCCTGGTTTACGCACAGAAACATTGGCATCAGCGCGCAGATTTCCTTTTTCCATATCGCCGTCGCAGGAGCCGATGTAGCGCAATATGCTGCGAAGTTTTTTAATGTAAAGCCCTGCCTCTTCGCTGGATCGCATATCCGGTTCGGAGACAATTTCCATCAAGGCGACGCCGGAGCGGTTTAAGTCGATATAGCTGAATTTAGGGTTGTATTCATGCAGGCTTTTACCTGCGTCCTGCTCCAGGTGAATGCGGATGACGCCTACTTCCTTTACCGAACCGTCCGGCATGTCGAGCGTAATGATCCCCTTTCCTACAATCGGTTCCAGGAACTGGGAAATCTGGTACCCTTGTGGCAGATCCGGATAGAAATAATTTTTGCGGTCGAACACGGAATGCGTATTGATCTGTGCGTTGATGGCAAGTCCGGTGCGCACGGCCTGCTCAATGGCTTTTTCGTTAATCACTGGGAGCATACCTGGAAAACCTGCATCCACAAAAGATACATTCTCATTTGGCTCAGAGCCGAATTCGACCGGAGCGCCAGAAAAAAGTTTAGACTCGCTGGCAACCTGCGCGTGCACCTCAAGCCCAATCACCATTTCCCATTCGCCAGTATTGCCTTGGAGTCGTTTATTCATAGATCCGCCTTTTATTTCTTTAATTATGGCAATAAAAATATCACCGGCAATGCACCGCTTGCACGCAACCAGTTGAGCAATGTAAAAATCGGCAGGGCGGCAAAAAACACAGAGGCATCCAACAATGTTTTGCGTACAAAACCCGGCTTGGAAACCACCGTTTCCGGTTCTGCCCATTGCTTAAAATTTGGCCACCAGCGCGGCACTGAGTTCATATAATTGGCATAAGGTGCACCGAATTTATGCAGTAAAAACGCCTCTTCTTTTTCTACGACCTTGGGATAATAAAAGCAAAACGCTCCAATGAGCAATGCGGTAATCAGCAATGAGCCGGATTGCAGGCCAATGCCAATAGTGCCCAGGAAGGAAAATACATAGAGTGGATTACGCACTATCGCGAAGGGGCCGTCGGCAATCAGTTCATCGTTCTTGCGTCCACCGATAAATAACGAGCAATAACCACGTCCCAGCACGCAAACAATAATAAGCGCGTAGCCAACGAGCTGCATCAGGACTTGCAGGTTAAATGGAAGTGCCGGGGCAGTAAATAACAGTAATGGCGCCAGCGCGAGGGCGGAATATTTGGTATGCCTGCGTCGCGCTTTGAGGAGCTTGGGCGTATCTTTACTGTCCATAACAGTGGTATTCATGTTCTATCCAGTATATCCAAAATTGCTTTGATTTCTAACTTCAGCGTAGGCTGATTGATATTCTGTGCGTAAAGTCTCTATATTCATAACCCTTTAAACCCTACCGCCTCTTCCAGTACGCCTGCCGCACGCAGCACCGTTTCTTCATCGAAGCTTTTGCCTATGATTTGCAAGCCCAGGGGCAGGCCTTCCTTATTCAATCCGGCGGGGATGGAAATGCCGGGCAAGCCTGCGAGCGAAGCTGGCACGGTGAACACGTCGTTTAAATACATAGTCACCGGGTCATCGAACTTCATGCCAATGGGAAAGGCGGCTGAAGGGGCTGTAGGCGTTAAAATGGCATCCACCTTTGCGAAGGCATGCGTGAAATCCTTGGCAATCAGTGCACGCACACGTTGCGCCTTTTTGTAGTAGGCGTCGTAATACCCGGCGGAGAGCACGTAGGTGCCGATCATGATGCGGCGTTTTACCTCTGCGCCAAAGCCGGCAGCACGCGTTTTTTCGTACATTTCGGTTAAATTGCCGGTAGGTGAATCCACGCGCAGGCCGAAGCGCACGCCATCATAACGTGCGAGGTTAGAAGACGCTTCGGCGGGAGCAAGCACGTAATAGGTTGCCAGCGCGTATTGTGTGTGCGGCAGAGAAATTTCTACAATCTCTGCACCTGCGTCTTTGAGCAGTTGCGCGCCCTTATCCCAGCATGCTGCTACTTCTGTGTTAATACCATCTGGACGGTATTCTTTTGGAATGCCGATGCGCAACCCCTTCACATTGCCGGTCAGGGATTTTTCAAAATCCGGTGTTGGCAGGGCAGAGGAGGTGGAATCTTTGGGATCATGCCCACACATCACGTTGAGCATGATTGCGGCGTCGCGCACATTGCGGGTCATAGGGCCGGGTTGATCCAGGGAGCTTGCAAACGCCACCACGCCCCAGCGCGAGCATCGGCCATAGGTGGGTTTAATGCCTACAATCCCGCAAAAAGATGCTGGCTGCCGAATGGATCCGCCCGTATCGGTGCCAAGCGCCACCGGCGCTAAATACGCCGCTACCGCAGCGGCTGAGCCGCCGGAGGAACCGCCGGGAACCAGTTGAGCATTTGGCATTTGGCATTCAGCATTTAAGGAAAAAGGCTGCTGTTCGCTTGCGTTCTGAATGCCGGATGCTGAATGCTGGACACTGCTCCACGGATTCACCACATTGCCATAATGGCTGGTCTCATTGGAAGAGCCCATGGCGAATTCATCGAGGTTGAGCTTACCCAGCATTACGCCGCCCTGTTCCCATATTTTTGCCGTTACGGTGGATTCATACGGCGGTTTGAAGCCATCCAGGATATGGGAGGCGGCGGTGGTGAGCACGCCTTTGGTGCAGAACAGATCCTTGACTCCCACAGGCACGCCTTCAATCAGGCCGCTTCGTCCTTTGGCTAAATTGGCATCGGCTTTATCCGCCATGGCAAGTGCAATTTCCGGCGTGGAGGTGATGAACGCGTTTAAGTGCGGATTGGCTTTTTCAATCGCGCTGATATGCGCGTTAGCCAATTCACGCGCTGAGAATTGCTTGGCGCGTAAACCGTCGCGCATGGCCGAAAGCGAGAGAGTATTCAGTGTTTCGTTCATTCTTTATTCCGATCTTCTTCCAGTTCCTCTGATTCATCCAGATCATCTTCTTCCAGCCCCAGCTCCGTTTGAATGTGCGAAAGAGCGCTTTTAAGCCGCGAAAGCGTGGTTTCAATGTCGGAGATGATGGTTTCTTTCTGCGCATCCGAAGGCGGCACATCCGAGAGCACCATTTTTTTCAGCTCATCGTTGATGCGCTGCGTTTCCTTGGCAACATAAGCGGCGATGAAGGTTTTATCGTCCATGATGTCTAACCTCTGCCAATCTGTTTCGTTGCATCTAACATTTCAGTCAATTCTTCGAACATGGAAGCAATCTTTCCTGCCCCTTGTAGGCAGTTGCCTCGAGAAAGTGCGCCTATAGCATCTCTCACCTTCTCAGGAAAAAGGTGCTCCAATTGCGCCGTACCGTCTGGATTGCGACTGCGTACCTTGAATTCCGCAAAAGGCGCGTAAAACGAGAGAAAGTTTTCTACGGTTCCCTCTATCTGTTGCAAGCGCGTTCTATTTGTGTTAGAGGTACCAACCGCTCGATCCAGAAGTTCTTTTTGTTTATCGGGCATTAATTGTGAGAAACCAACGAAAAACAAGAGTAAGTCTCTTATAGGAGCTTGTATCGTATCGCATCCCATAACCTCACTGCTCTGTACCCGAAACAGATGACCACAGTGCTTCTGCCCAAAATCCACCAACGCCGTGTGAAGTTGATTGCGCTTATGCGCCACCATTGCCTTGCGCAGCGCCGTATGAAGTGATTCAAAAGCAAGATTAAACGCTATTTTCTGGTTTCCCGTTGCATCACTTTTACGCACCAGGTCTGGAAGTTCTAAGAGCCGCTGAATATCTTCAACGGGAATAGCGTACGCACCTGATTTTTTATGCTCCTTTCTCAATTCCCATGCCTTTTCAACAACAGGCCCTGTGCTCTCTAACTTGGAAAGGCTTCCTAAAAGCCCGGCATTGTCATCGACAAGTGCATTTAAGGCTGGCCACACTTCTTTTAATTCTTCAGCACTTAGTGTCTCTTGCTTCATTGATGCTTACTCCAGCACTTTTGGCACAGCGAAGCAGCCGTATTCGGATTTCGGTGCATTGAGCAGCACTGCCGCCTGCTGATGACCATCGGCGACTGTGTCTGCGCGCCATGGCAGTTCCACATTGGAAACGCTGGCGAGCGCTTCCACGCCATCAGTGTTTACTTCGTTTAGTTGCTCTACCCATTTTAAAATACCGGAGATCTCGTTGGCGAAATGTTCTTTTTCCGCCTCTGTTACTTCAATACGTGCCAGCCGGGCGATTTTGGCAACGGCTTTACTGTCAATCATGGCGCTTCCCCGCAGTTTTCAACAACTACGCTTGTTATAAACCGCAAGCCTGTGAAAGCAAGTAGATGTTAACAATAATGATAAAAATTATCTTTATCAGCTTGTTAATACAATTGCCCATACGGTTGCCATAAGCACTAAGGCTGATAGCACGGCACCGCTGCTTTAAGTCTTTGGCTTGTTTGGAAAGTGGCGGCCTCATGAAATGAGGTAGCGCTGCGAAGGCTTAAGACATAACAATAACGCCGCCCTCACACCGGATTTTCTCTCTTTT
>CAZRJZ010000062.1:3096-7388 GCA_964600465.1 uncultured Rickettsiales bacterium | reverse complement strand
TGCGCGGCGCAGCCAGCGTAACGCAATCAATATATTGATTGCGAATTAGTATAAGGCTTTTTTTAACGCGGCGGCACGCTGGCGAGCCGTTGCTTTATCGCTGTCATGCAGTGGCAATAGTCCTTTGGCGATGAGATATCCGTTTGTTCCAATTGCATCTTCGCTGACCACGAAGTTTGCAAACTCCGCCAGACCAGGCACGCCTCCCAATTGCTCGCCTTTCACATACAAGTAGAGGCTGCGCGAAACCTTGTATTGACCATTTTCAATGTTTTCCATACTGGGCAATATGCCATCAACGCTGCTTGCCTGCACCTTGCCTTTATTTTCTTCCAGGAAACTATATCCGAATATGCCAACGGCTTCTTTATTGGCAGTGAGCTTACGGATAATGAGGTTGTCGTCCTCGCCGGAATCAACATAGACGCCGTCTTCACGCAATAACGCCGCCGCTTTTTTCCGCTGCGCGTCATCAGGATACGCCTTCTTAAAAGCATCCATCCCCTTGGCCGCTTCTTCCATCACCAGCTCGATAAACGCATCGCGCGTGCCGGAAGTAGTGGGCGGTCCGTAGACTAAAATGGGCTGGGCCGGCAATTTGGGGTCGATCTCATTCCATTTGCGGTAAGGATTTGGCGCCAGGTTACCGTCTTTATCAGGGACTTTGGCGGCAAGGGCCATAAAAATTTGCTTCTTGGTTAATTGCAATTTTGGCGCACCCTGGGCGTTAGCCAAAACAATCCCATCATACCCGATGGGTATTTCTACGATAGCAGCCACACCGTTTTTCTTGCATAACTCAGTCTCGCTATCGGTAATAGGACGCGAGGCACCGCTGATGTCCGGGTGGGAGTCCCCTTTTCCGGCGCAGAAAAGCTTAAAACCCCCGCCCGTGCCGGTCGATTCCACAATCGGGGTCTTGAATTTCCCTTCCCGGCCAAATTCCTCGGCAGCCGTGGAGGAAAACGGGTACACCGTAGAGGATCCCACAACGCGTATTTGATCGCGTGCAAAAGCGGAAGGCGCCAAAAAAGCAATTAATGCGCTAACCGTCACCGAGGAGATAAGAGTTTTATTCAAAGAGAGCGTCATGCAGTCCTCCTTACGCTAAAAAATGGGTCGCATCCATACGCCACCGGATGCCGCACCCTCATAATGCAATACGAGCCTTCGCGCAACAGATCAAAACCGCCACGCATACTGCCTGTTCTTTTCAAGCAGGGTGTTTTGACGCTACAATCAACGCGCCGCAAACATGGGGCATCGCAAGGCGCAAAACGCGGCGCAGGGAATCGTTTTTTTAAGGAAATTCAGGTTTTTTTACGTTCAATCTAAGGCTGTTGTTGTTTTTTACGCTTGAGTAGCCTATTCCTTTAATGGAAGGCTGAGAGGGAGAATTCCCCATACGGAAACTATATTTTTCATATGGTTAGTTAATCCAGTGCAAGATATGCCAGGTTTTTCAAGAAAACGGCTTCCAGTAAGGTTCTGGTAAGCTCCACTTAACGCAATTTTCAGGCTTTTATGGGAATATCAGATCTATACGCAAGCGGCTTTGAGCCAAGAGGGGCAAACGGCGACGAAGGAGGACAACTCCTCGTGGCCGATCCGGAGGTGAAAACCAAACGGCCCTCTTTCTTCAAGGTGGTGCTCCTCAACGACGATTACACTCCCATGGAGTTCGTTGTGCAGGTGCTAAAGGAGATCTTCCGTAAAACGCAGGAAGAGGCTTTTAGTATTATGCTTGAGGTGCACCAGAAAGGCTCGGGGATTTGCGGAGTATACACGCGGGACGTGGCGGAAACGAAAGCAGAAACCGTTGTCGCTACAGCCCGCAGACACGAATACCCACTGCAATGCCGGGTGGAACTGGCGTAGATGAACATAACACTAGAGGGCTTACCAGCATGCTTTCAAAGAATCTGGAAATCAGTTTACACCGTGCGCTGGCGCTCGCCAAAAAACATCGCCATGAATACGCCACGCTGGAGCATTTGCTCTTTGCTCTCACCGATGATCCGGACGCATCTTCCGTTATGCGCGGCTGCGGCGTGGATGTGGATCAGATCAGACAAAACATCACCGATTTTTTAGAAAACGAACTTTCCTCACTGGTCGTGGCCTCCCTGGAAGAGTCTAAACCTACCGCGGGATTCCAACGCGTTATTCACCGCGCCGCTATTCATGTCCAATCGTCAGGAAAACACGAAGTAACCGGCTCCAACGTGCTGGTTGCGCTATTTTCAGAGCGTGACAGCCACGCCGTCTATTTCCTCCAGGAGCAAGACATCTCGCGGCTGGATGTGGTCAATTACATCTCGCACGGCATTGTAAAATATCATGAACGCACGGCGTGGAAAGAAGTGCGCCGTGAAATTGAAGAAGAAGGCGAATCAATCGATCGCCCCTCTTCGGGCAACAATGCAAAAGAGAAGGAAAATGCCGGCGAGGCGCTGTCGCAATATTGCATCAATTTAAATAAAAAAGCGGAATCCGGCAAAACCGATATTCTGGTGGGCCGCGAAGAAGAAGTGGAACGCACCATTCAAGTACTTTGCCGCCGCACCAAAAATAACCCGCTGTTTGTCGGTGATGCAGGAGTAGGGAAAACCGCAATTGCTGAAGGCCTGGCCTTGCGCATCGTGCGTTCGGAAGTTCCGGTAGTGCTGAAATCCGCCGTTATTTTCTCACTCGACATGGGCTCACTGCTGGCGGGCACGCGTTATCGCGGCGATTTTGAAGAGCGCATGAAAAGCGTGATTAAGGAGATTGAGAAAATTCCCGGCGCTATTTTATTTATCGACGAAATTCACACCATTATCGGCGCCGGCTCCACCAGCGGCGGCGCGCTGGACGCCTGCAATCTGCTGAAACCCGCGCTGGCGCGCGGCGGGTTCCGCTGCATTGGCTCTACCACTTACAAAGAATACAATAATCACATCGAAAAAGATCGCGCCCTGGCACGCCGCTTTCAGAAAATCGATATCAATGAGCCGAGCATGGAAAACTCCATTAAAATACTGCGCGGCCTAAAGCCTTATTATGAAGAGCACCACAAAGTCCGCTACACGCATTCCGCGCTCAAAGCGGCGGTGGAACTTTCTTCCCGGTTTATCACGGACCGGAAATTACCCGATAAAGCCATCGACGTGATTGATGAAGCAGGAGCAGCGCAAATGCTGCTGCCGTACAACAAACGCCGCAAAACCGTGACCTCCAAGGAAATTGAAGATGTGGTAGCAAAAATTGCGCGCATGCCGGCCAAAACCGTCACCATGGACGACTCCACGCGCCTGAAGAACCTGGAGCAGGATTTGAAACTGGTGGTGTTTGGTCAGGATCTGGCCATTGAATCCCTGGCGTCGGCCGTCAAAATGTCGCGCGCCGGTTTGCGCGAGGAAGAAAAACCCATTGGTAATTACCTCTTCACCGGCCCAACGGGCGTGGGGAAAACCGAAGTAGCGCAGCAGCTGGCACGTTGCATGGGCATGGAGCTGATTCGTTTTGATATGTCGGAGTATATGGAAAAACATACTATCTCCCGCCTCATTGGCGCTCCTCCAGGCTATGTAGGCTTTGATCAGGGAGGTCAGCTCACCGACGCGATTGATAAAACGCCGTATGCCGTGGTGCTGCTCGATGAAATTGAGAAAGCGCATCCGGATATTTACAATATTCTGCTGCAAGTCATGGATTATGGACGCCTCACCGACCATAACGGCAAGACGGTCAATTTCCGCAACGCCATTATTATCATGACCAGCAACGCCGGCGCTTCGGATGCCGCGCGCGCGCCGATTGGCTTTGGCCGCACGGATCGCGCCGGAGAAGACAAAGAAGCCGTTCAACGCGTATTCACGCCGGAATTCCGCAACCGCCTGGATGCCATTATCGGCTTCCAGCATTTGACGCCGGAAGTGGTTTCGCATGTGGTGAACAAGTTTATTTTCCGCCTGGAGTCGCAATTAGCGGACCGCAACGTCACCATTACCCTGGATGATCTGGCGCGGAAATGGCTGGCAGATCGCGGGTATGAGCGCGCTAACGGCGCTCGCCCCTTAGGCCGGTTGATTGCGGAGAAAATTAAACGTCCTTTAGCCGATGAAGTATTGTTCGGCAAGCTTGCCAAAGGCGGCTCCGTGCGCGTAAGTGTGCGCAACGACGAGCTGGAATTCTCCTTCAGCAAAACCGGCGCGCCCGCTACACATAAAGAGAGCCTGGAGCCGGACGAAGAGGTAATGTAGTCACCTGAAAATCTCGTGTTTTCGAACCTATCCTTAAAAGGCGAAAAG
>CAZRJZ010000062.1:0-3059 GCA_964600465.1 uncultured Rickettsiales bacterium | reverse complement strand
TCATGGTGCATGAAGGTATATAATACCCATTCGCAATCAATATATTGATTGCGTTACGCTGGCTGCACCGCGCAAAACAATCATTTACATTTAGTTGAAATTAAAAATTCTCATGAGGCCGCCCTGCAGACAGTATAGACACTGCTTGATAACGGCGTTATAGTGCTCGCCCTTTCCAACCACCCTTCACTTTGGAGCATTCGCGCATGAAACCCGTTAACCAGCCTAAGCAGTCGCCCCGCCCTGATTTTTTAAGCCGCACGGTGGAGCATATTGATATCACCAGTTTTGATGCGCGCCCGATCATCGATCAGATGAGCCATATGTCCTTCACCTCGCGCGATCTGGCGAGCGCCGCAGGCATTTATAACCGCATGTTATCGGATAAAGACTGCGCCATTTTCCTAACGCTTGCCGGCTCAACTTCTGCCGGCGGATGCATGAACGCCTATACCGACTTGTTGAAAAATAACATGATCGACGCAGTAGTGGCCACCGGCGCTTCGATTGTGGATATGGATTTTTTCGAAGCCATGGGTTTTAAGCACTATCAAGGCAGTCCCTTTGTCGACGACATGAAACTGCGCGAAAATTACGTAGACCGCATTTACGATACCTTCATTGATGAGCGCGATCTGCAAGCCTGCGACCATACCATCAAAGAAATCGCCGATAACCTGGAGCCGCGCCCCTATTCCAGCCGCGAATTCATTAAAGCCATGGGCGCCTGGCTTGCCAAAGGCAATGCCAAGAAAAAGCATTCGCTGGTGCAGGTGGCATTTGAGAAAAACATCCCCATCTTCTGCCCGGCATTTACCGATTCTTCCGCCGGTTTCGGCTTGGTGGTACACCAGGTAGAGCGCATGAAAGTGGGCAAGCCGTATCTTACCATCGACTCTATTGCTGATTTCCGTGAACTTACCGAGATCAAGCTTAAATCCAAGGCATCCGGCCTGCTGATGATTGGCGGCGGCGTGCCTAAAAACTTCGTGCAGGACACGGTGGTATGCGCTGAAATTTTAGGCCATGAGGTGGATATGCATAAATACGCTGTGCAAATCACCGTAGCGGATGTGCGCGACGGTGCATGCAGTTCCTCTACGCTTAAAGAAGCCTGTTCGTGGGGGAAAGTAGATACAGCGTTTGAGCAAATGGTGTTTGCCGAAGCCGGCTCTGTATTGCCGCTCCTGGCCTCCGACGCGTACCATCGCGGCTACTGGAAAGAGCGCAAACCACGCGAATTTTCTAAGCTTTTTGCATAGAGTAAAAACATACTTTCCGCATGACTCACCTAATTCCTCCCCCTTCCAGGGGGGAGGGAGATATGCAGGAAGTCTATTAAAACGGTACAATCGCATCAATAACCTGGGTGCCCCAGCGCGGCTGTTGCACGTCTGTTAGCTGCCCTTTACCACCATAGATAATGCGCGCCTCAGCCACTTGCGTAGAATCAATAGTGTTATCGGAGTTAATATCCTGCGGACGCACCACGCCTTTAACGGAAACTTCACGCAACTCATAATTGACCCGTATCTCCTGCCGTCCGTCAATCACGAAGTTACCGTTAGGCAGCACCTGGGTTACAATAGCCGCCACTTGCGTATTGACCGTATCCTGCCGCTTAATGCTGCCCGTGCCTTTCGTATTGCTTTTACTGCTGGCCCCAACCAGCTTCGCAGGATCCGCATCGCCCGGCAAGAAGCCAAAAAGTTTTTTCTCTACGCCAAGCACATTCGGCATACCGGCGGTTTCGGCAGAGTCACGCTTGCGCTCGGTTTCGTTATCCACTTGCGCCTGATCTTTAATGCTAATTTTCACCCGTAAAATATCGCCTACACGGTTAGCGCGCTGATCGCGGAAGAAGGCGCGGGCACCCGGCTGCCAAAGGGAATTCGCATATTGCCGCCCCGGTGGACGCTCTTCGGGCAGCGGCCAGGTCACCGGCTCATAGCCCGGATTGCGGGTAGGATCCTGCACCTGACTCACTTGCGGAGGCTTGCCTACTGCTTCTAACCGATCAAGCGCAGGAGTGCACGCAGGAAGCAACAATCCCACCATCACGCATTTTTTAATTGACATGCGCATCCCCCATCAAAGCACTTTGCTGCACCAATGGCGCTACACTTACAGATTGCCCGTCTTCGATAACGGCGCGCACCACAGCTTTACTTGCAAGATTGCGCACCTGGATCACATCGCCTACCGATCCACCGTCCATTGCCTGGCCACTTGTGGAGATAGACATGGTGTCAGTCTTATAATTCATCTGCACCAGCGCTCCTTTATGCACCGTTACGGGAGCTGAAATATCCGCTTCCCGCAAAGGCCGGTGGGCAGAAAGCGTACGGCGGGGAGTTTTGCCGATTAACTTCTCCGCCTCCGCAATCAAATCGCCACGCAAGCGCGGCATCGGATACTCCGCATATTCAATATCAGCCTCCGTGATCGCCTCCCCCGCAGCAATAGCCCGTACAAGCACGGGAAGCTGTGTCATTTCCTGGTAGCGGCCATTAGCCGGAAAGGCCGTAAGCACCTTATCGCCTGAAACCAGCAGCAAATTTGCGCTCCAGCGCTTCGTTTTATTGTCGAAACTAAGCCCTTTGATCTGTAATTCCATGGGCGCGTCCGCGGTATAAATACGCTTCTGCTGCGCACCACTCAGCATAACCTGCACACGCTCACCGGCGCCCTTTGCGGCAAGCTCCTTGCTCAACGCCCCTTCGATCTGCTCAGTGCTGACTTCATTTTGCGCTGCGAGCACGGGTGAAGAAAGCGTTATCATAAAGCTCAAAATGATTACTTTACGCAAAACCATTTTACACACCTCTTAACTTAAGCCGCCTGCGTAAGCGCTTGCAGCATTTCATCCGTTTTACTAATGCCTTTTGTGCACATCTCATAGGCGCGCTGAGCACGGATTAAGTTGGTAATCTCAGATACGGGATTTACGTTGGAGGATTCCAGATACCCCTGCTGCAAACTACCAAATCCATCTGAGGAAGGATTTCCCTGCACCGGCGCACCCGAAGCGGCGGTTTCTAAATAAAGATTTCCACCGG
>CAZRJZ010000061.1:2658-7403 GCA_964600465.1 uncultured Rickettsiales bacterium | reverse complement strand
GGCCTACCTGACGCGGCAAAGCTAGCTCCTCCGCCAGCAGTTCCAATAACAGCATGACCCTTGCCAACAAGGGCGGATTCGCGCTGTAGTGGCGGAGCGTTTGCCATATCGAATCATCCGGCTGACCGGGATTGATCGGCCTAATGTCACGTTTAAGCAGACCGATATAATCCAGCGCTGGCTGCAAATCAGCGCGGCTCCTGATGCCGACATTGCGTAATGCTTGCAAGTAAGTGATGGGCTGGCTCTGCAATGCGGCCAGTATGGTGCTGATAATTTGCGAATACCCGGCGGATAGGTGCGGTTTATATCCCGCAAGACCGGATAGCTGCGAAACGGTGATGCTGCTTTTCTGAGTGATGACTTGCCAGTGGGCTTCATCCACCACTACCATATCAGGGGCTGGGGCTTGTAGTCGGGTGGTAAGACAGCTGTGCGCCATAATGATAACGCAAGATTTTGGCGCATTGCGCACGGCATCCAACTGCTCAATATATTTACAGCCCTCGTAATACGGGCATAGGGTTTCTCCTTGTTTGCATAAAGACTGCCCGATGGATTGCTCATCCGAGGTAACGCACCTAGAAAGCGCGTTAATAAGGTCGGTGCGCTGGCAATTCTCCTTATTTCTTCCTCGGTAGAGGTAAACGTGCAGATGACCTGCTTTTCTAAAATCAGGCACAACTTCTTCAGCCAATTTCATGTTTGGCACCAGATACCATATGACACCGGGGAAATTGAGGGACTCGCGGATAAAGCGTGATGTTTTGCCAAGCCCTGCCGCTGCAACTACCTCCTCGATGTCAGGTGAGAGATAAGCCACTGGTAAATCGAGAAAAAGGTCAAAACCCTGTGGCTGCTCTTTCTCCAGTGCTTCCCATACAGCCCGTAAGGTGAGAACACGTGCCTTGGCGTTCTGAACAAAATTGGAGATAGTTGCACTGAGCTGGGCTTGAGCAGCTTGAGGGTCAAGTAAATCAGTTATTTCGGAGCGTGCGTCCACCATACACTAATCCCTAGTGTTTGTTACAAGGTGGCACTCCTTTGAGGATGGTCTATCGACGACCATTTGCATTATTACATGACATTCCAAATTTATCAATTGCTCATTGATGGCCGGGGTAGAAATACATGAAATGTACGTCTGAGGGCTTGGGATTATATCAGCTTCGCCGCCTGCAGCGCCTGTTGCAGTTCCGCCTCACTGATAAGGGCGTTATGCGAGGCGATACCCATAGGCTCATCGCCTTCCGCCACTTCCTGAATGATGCGGGATAGCTGGTAGGTGAGCATCTTGGTCAGCACCGAAGGCGTCATGCCGAATTGCGGCGCGAGCATGTCCGCCACCTCTTGCACCTCCAGCTTTTGGGCGCTGGCAAAGATTTCCTTCAAATCCAGTTTCTTTGCGTCAGGCCGATGTGCAGGCGCTTTCGCTCCCGGCAGCGGGAAGTGCAGGCTCTGCATGTAGCGGTTCAGCCGTTCGATAAACTGCCCGGAGCCGTAGTTGCGACTGACGCGCTGGTTAGAGTGCCCCATCAAAGCCTCGCGGATTTCCTCCGGCACGTCATGCATAACAGCTATATCCTTGAAGCTGTGGCGCAGGCTGTAAAAGGTTTTCTTGCTATCCTCGATGCCGCACAAGTTGATGAAGCGGTTGAGGCGCTTGGATACCAAGTTGGAATACTGGCGAGGTTCAAACTTTTCGCTTTCGGCAAAGAGGGCTTGTTGTCCGCGCTCTCGGCACGTTTGCACATACTCTACAAAGCCGAGGTTTAGCAAATCGTTGTGGAGCGGGATTTTGCGGATGGAGGATAGGGTTTTCAGCTGCTTGCCCTCATTCTGGTTAATATCCAGATACCACACCCCGCTTTGCTCTTTGATGTCATCCAGCTGAAGCTGAAGAATTTCGGCCAGCCTCGCCCCGGTGCATAGCCCCAGCAGCATTGGCCAGTAGCAACTGTCGTCTTGCTGCTTTTCTGTAAACATCGGCTGGCTGAACAAACGCTCCAGCTCCTCGGTGCTAAAGGCTTTGCGGTCATGGATGGAGTGACGCACGGCGAGTTTCATCCCGCTGACGGGATTATGCTCTACCAAGTCCATCTTCCGCCCCAGCTCGAAAATAGCCGCCAGCCCGGTGAGGTACTTGTTCACCGTAGTTTCGGACATAGTGGAAGTTGCGGTAATGCTGCCGCTGTTTATGCCTTCCAGCACCTGTTTGACGGTCAGGCGGGGGTGAATGATGCTGAACCGCTTAGGCAGTGTGCGCAGCGTATTGCGGAACTCCAGCACCAACGCCTTCGTAATGCGGTCTGCGGCCAGTTCGCCGTATAGCTCGTTGAAGTAGCGTACTGCTCGCTTCCATTCCCTCGTCGTTGTGTCGGCAGCATTCGGGTTTTGCTTCTCCCAAATGTCTAACAGCGCCGAAAGCGTGGGAGCATGGCCGCTGGGAATGATGGTTTTGGTGGAGATACGCGGCCTGTCATCCGCCTTTGCCTGACCGAGGTTCGGCAGCGCGAAGCTCTTACCCTCCCTCGCACTGGTGAAGGCTTCCACACAGAGGCGGTCTAACTCCACCAGCATGTGCGGCCTGTCGCCCTGCGGCACGGTGCGCAGAGACACTTTGATTTCGCGTTGCCCGATGAGCGGCCTGATGTCGCCGGGTACGCCTTTGCGGAAGGTAGAAATATCGCGTGCCATAAGCGCTGAATAGAACCCCATTTTTGTACCTGCTTTTTGTACCAAAATTGCTTTTGGCAGGCTAGAAAAATGAGTAACCTATTGGCGCTATTGTCTCTTTTTAGAGATGGCGACCCCTACGGGAATCGAACCCGTGTTACCACCGTGAAAGGGTGGTGTCCTAACCGCTAGACGAAGGGGTCTTATGGAAGGTGGATGCGCACTATCGGTAGAAGCGGCGGAGTAGTCAACAAAAAACCTCAAGTCAAAAAAGCAAAACGCCGGATGACACGCTTTAGTTAATTTTATAACATGCTGTTTGATATTAAGACATAGAGTATTCTATTGGCGATTCTAAAAAACGCCCGGCTATTTTCCGGATGGCAAGGTCAGTACTTTAGCTTTCATTGTGCTTGGCATGTTTTTTTGTTACAATGCGCATGTGCAGGAGGCAGGGCATGGACATTCGTATTATTATTATCGTTGCCATCGGTTTTATCGTCTTTATCGCGATGGGTGACAACCCGTTTGAGATGCATGAGCCGGGCGCTAAAGACAGTCCTTTTGTTAAAAGGATCGAGGAGAAGATGAACATGGAGCCTAGCGGCAGAGGTAATGCTTTGTTTGGGCTTGGCAACAACGCCACGGCGCCATATCCCACCACAACGAATAATTATGGAACAACGCCTAATTACGAGGTTAAGCCTTTAGGCGATCCGGAAGGGAATGTCGCGCCCTACCTGCAACCCAGACCGGCAGCTCCTGAAGATGTGCAGCCTTCCCCCTTCCGGGGATTGCCGCCTGGGGAGAAATCGTCGGACAGCGGGAAGCCGAGGCCGCTTGCTATGCGTAATGCGTTGCAAGACGGAACCAGAATCGCTTTTCTGGGGCCGGATGTTTTTAAGGTGGGCGCTTCGGGTGAAAAAGTTCCGCTTGCGGATGGAAAATATGCCCTTGAAGACGGCACGCCGATGTATGTGCGTGGCGGTAGGCAGCAAATCCCACCGTATTTCTACGTTCGCGAGAAACCGGGTCAGAAGGGGTAAGTTTCCTGTTTTCTTACACTGAAAACGCCGTTGAGTGGCGCGTTTCTGCGGATCCGGTGGAGTATCTGCAGGCCGTTCGCATGATGGAGGAAAAAGTTGCCTCCATTCGCGCCGGCGAATCGGGAGGACAGATATGGCTTCTGGAACATCCGCCGGTCTATACCGCAGGCACCAGCGCCAAGTCCTCGGATTTACTGAATCCGTGCTTTCCGGTCTACAACAGCGGACGTGGCGGTGAATACACCTACCATGGGCCAGGTCAGCGCGTGGCGTACGCTATGCTCGATTTAAAGGCGCTTTTCGCTCCCCATCCGCCGGATTTGAGGCAATACATACATCTGCTCGAACGATGGATTATTGCGGCATTAGCGCAATTTGGCGTTTGCGGACTGACCCGGAAGGGGAGGGTGGGGGTGTGGGTAGAACACCAGGGAAATGAGACAAAGATTGCAGCGATTGGCGTGCGTGTACGGGCCTGGGTCGCCTACCATGGTATTTGTATTAATCTACACCCCGATCTCAGTCATTACAGCGGCATTGTGCCGTGCGGCATTAAGCAGTACGGTGTTACTTCCCTTAAAGCTTTGGGGGTGAATGCGTCTATGCCAATGCTCGACCAGGCTTTGAAAGAAGCCTTCGCGGCTGTTTTTTTACCGCTTTTTACCGCTGAAGGTATCGAAATAAGCTGAATTTTATCGTTGACTTGTAAGGCTCTCTTGACTAACTTCCCACCTCTTTGTGATGTCAGGAAACAGTAAATTCTATGTCCTCTACTTATAGTGCAAAACCAGCAGAAGTTGATAAAAAATGGTGGGTTATTGATGCCGAAGGAGTGGTTGTAGGCCGCCTTGCCAGTACCATTGCCATGGTGCTTCGGGGCAAGCATAAGCCTATTTACACCCCGCATATCGACACCGGCGACCACGTGGTGGTGATCAACGCGGATAAAGTGAAACTGACCGGTAAGAAGCGCAAGAACAAAGTTTATCATTGGCATACCGGCCATCCGGGTGGTATTAAAAG